>JANLVQ010000310.1:0-1714 GCA_031364085.1 Chitinophagaceae bacterium | reverse complement strand
TAAGTTTAGGCATTTAATAAACGATCAGTAGAAAACATCAAAGCTTGATAGAGATAAATGTGCATGGCCCCACCAATTTGAAGAATTACAGAGAAAATACGAATGTTATTAGACTTGCTGTGGCGCATGCGTCCAGAGTCCATTGTCATTATCTTGTAGTCGCATTTTTTACACGCAACTGTCCACCTGTCCAAGTTCTGCTCCGTAAACTGCGCGGAAAATTCAAATTAATTTCATCGAATTTTATTTCAGCATCAATAATTATTTCTGGTATTAATTGATCTGGTGTAATTTGGTTGGAAACCGCTTCTTCAAATGCATTTTTAAAATCTTCAATTTTTGATTCTTCAAGTGTTAATCCTGCAGCGGCAAAATGACCACCAAATCCAATTAAATGTTCTTTACAAGCATAAATGGCTTCGTATAAATTAAAGCCAGGAACACTACGAGCACTACCAGCAACAATTTCGCCACTTTTAGCTAAAACAACAGTAGGTCTGAAATAACTTTCAATTAATCTACTGGCAACAATTCCAACCACACCTTTATGCCAATATTCTCTATATACTACTGTACTTTTTCTTGTTATAGCATCATTACTATTTTCAATGATGGATAAAGCTTCTGCAGTTATTGATGCATCTGCTTCTTTTCTATCTAAATTATCACTTTGTAAAATTTTTGCATATTCTAAAGCTTGTTCAACATCTTGTTCAATAAATAATTGAACAGCTTTTTTTGCATCATCCATTCTGCCAGCAGCATTAATTCTTGGAGCTATAATAAAAACCAAATTGCTGATGGTCATTTTATCCTTAACTGCAGCTAATTGCATTAATGTTTTTATGCCTACAGAAGGGTTATTATTTACACGTTCTAAACCAAAATAAGCAAGGGTTCTGTTTTCTCCATTAATAGGAACAATGTCTGCAGCAATTGCAGTTGCTATTAAGTCCAGGTATTGTAAATACGATTCTGGTTCTAATGTAAATTTATCAGCAAGTGCTTGCATTAGTTTTAATCCTACTCCACAACCACATAATTCTTTATAGGGATAATTACAATCTTGTTGTTTTGGATTAAGTATTGCCACAGCAATGGGCAGAATAGCATCGGGAAGATGGTGATCACAAACAATGAAATCGATACCTAAATTTTTTGCATAAGCAATTAAATCAGCACTTTTAATTCCACAGTCTAACGAAATGATTAAGGTGAAATTATTTTCTTTGGCAAAATCAATTCCCATTTTACTTACACCATAACCTTCTTTATAACGATGAGGAATGTAATAATCAACATTTGAATATAATTTTTTTAAGAATTGATACATTGATGCAACGCTTGTGGTTCCATCAACATCATAATCTCCAAAAACCAAAATATGTTCATTTTTTTTAAAAGCGGTTTCGATTCTTTGAACTGCCTTTTCCATATCTTTCATCAACCAAGGATCGTGTAAATGATTTAAGTTGGGGCGAAAGAAATCTTTAGCAGCCTCAAATGTTTGAATGCCTCGTTGAGTAAGGATTTGGCAAAGAATGGAATTTATAGATAGTGCCTTAACTAAAGCGTTAGTTAATTCTATATTATGTGGTAATATTCTCCATCTTTTCTGCATTGCTTGGTTAGTATTTTCTATCAGTTGTATATCTCACTAATTGTTCAAGTGCTTGTTTTACTTCAGAATCTTCGAAGTTATTTAATATTTCAA
>JANLVQ010000250.1:0-4787 GCA_031364085.1 Chitinophagaceae bacterium | reverse complement strand
AAACAATTAAACGATAACACTGAAGGAGTTTTAGATAAACAACTGAAAGATTATATCGAGCCAGAAAAAAAAGCCATCATTCCTTTTATGTTGTTTAGTTCAGTAATTTCTCAAGATGCACGAAAACTAATTATTGCAAGTCATCCTGCTCGATTTTTAATGAAACCCAATACCAACAACAAAAATATTTCTGCTTATGATGCAGATGCTATTGATTTTAATTCATTTTTTGAAAAACAGCAATCAACCAATTTAAGGTTGTTATCTGCATTAAGAATGAATGCCACCTACCCTTATGTTTTGCCAAGTGTTTGGTTACCATCTAATCCCGTAATTGATGTTATGGATGCTGGCATAAGAGATAATTATGGAACAGAAACCACTTTAAGATTTTTAAATGTTTTTGAAGATTGGATTAAAGCCAACACAAAGAAGGTAGTTATTATTCAAATAAGAGATAGAGAACAAAGTGATTGGGTAAAACCTAAACCCAACGATTATTTTACTTACTTAACACAGCCATTTGCACAACTGCAAGAGAACTGGTTTAATTTACAAGATTATTATCAGGCCGGACAAATAAATTATGCTTCAAATAATTTCAACAACCAACTTCAAACCATTTGTTGGCAATATTCACCAACAACAGAAAATGCAAGAGCTGGTTTAAGTTTTCATTTAACAAAAGCAGAAAAAATTGAAATTGCAAAAGCTTTAAAAAATATAGATAATCAAGAAGCTTTTGAAACATTAAAAGCACAATTAAAGTAAGTATTGCATGTTATTCAACTCCTTTGCATTTGCACTTTTTTTGCCCATCGTTTTTTTATTGCATTGGTATATAATTAAAAAAAATAAGCTTCAACAAAATATACTTTTACTTTTTGCCAGTTATTTTTTTTATGCTTGTTGGGATTGGCGATTTCTTTTTTTATTAATGTTCTCTACTTTACTAGATTTTACAAGTGGATTAAAAATTGCTTCATCAGAAAATAAATTGCAAAAAAAAACATGGCTGTGGGTTAGTATAATAGTTAATCTTGGTTTTTTAGGCATATTTAAATATTACAATTTCTTTATTCTTTCTTTTACTGAAGCTCTTTCTACTGTTGGGGTTCATGTAAATGCTGTTACACTTAAGGTAATTATTCCTGTTGGAATTTCCTTTTATACATTTCATGGATTATCGTATGTTTTTGATATTTATAATAAAAAAATAAACCCCGAAAAAAACATTATTGATTACAGTTTGTTTGTTAGTTTTTTTCCATTGCTCGTTGCTGGACCTATTGAACGTGCAACACATTTATTGCCTCAATTAAAAAAAGAAAGATCTTTTCAATATGCAAATGCAATTAATGGGCTTAAACAAATTCTTTGGGGGTTATTTAAAAAAATTGTAATTGCAGATCAATGTGCAAATTATGTAAATACCATTTTTGCATCATCAAATGATTTTACTGGAAGCACTTTATTAGTAGGTGCATTATTATTTGCCATACAGATTTATGGCGATTTTTCTGGTTATTCTGATATTGCTATTGGCACAGCACGATTATTTGGAATTGATTTATTAAAGAATTTTTCATTCCCATATTTCTCCAGAAACATGGCTGAGTTTTGGAGAAGATGGCATATTTCTCTCTCAAGTTGGTTTAAAGATTATTTATATATTCCTTTAGGAGGAAGTAGAAATAGCATGAGTTTAACCATAAGAAATGTATTGATTATTTTTATTGTTTGTGGATTTTGGCATGGTGCAAACATGACTTTTATTGTTTGGGGTTTTTTGAATGCATTGTTTGTTATTCCTTCTGTTTTGCTCAGAACCAATAGAAATTATGTAGAAATTGTTGCCATGGGAAAATCACTCCCATCATTAAAAGAGTTTGTATCAATTCTAATAACATTTTTATGTGTTATTTTTTGTTGGATATTTTTTCGAGCCGAAAATCTTAGTCAAGCTTTCCAAATTTTAGCATCAATTTTCTCGAAAAGTTTATTTACCATTCCTGTTTTCTTTCCCAAAACATTAATGTTATTTATTACATTTTTTATTTTAATTGAATGGATAGGAAGAGAGGGGAACTTTGCTTTAGAAAATATTTTCTTACAAAAAAAGTCAACTCTTCGTTTCACTTTTTATTATGTAGTTGTGATTATGATTTTGTTTTTTATCAGTGCAGAACAAAAAGAATTTATTTATTTTCAATTTTAATTAACTATCAATTGCTCTATTAAAAAAATCGATAGTTGGTTTTAGTGCTTCAAAACTACCCACCAAATTTTTAATAATTTTTTTATCCAACAATTCCTCATCACTTATCTTTTTACCTGCAATCCAAGTTTTCATTTTTAAATATTCAATAGCAGGATTATTGTCGTCATAACCTTTTGGTGGTCGGGTTAAAGTATATTCTTTCAATTTATCTAATTCTTTAAAATGCGAAACAAATTTTTTGTTAGTAATAATTTTGTTGAATTCGGCCCAGTTATAATCAATTTCTTGTCTCACTTTAGCTAAAATATCTGGCATTGGCATATACAATCCTCCACCAACAAAACACTCGCCAGGTTGTAAGTGAAAATAATATCCAGCATGAGTGGCATTTTTACCAGATTTGCTCAAAAACAAGCCCATATTGGTTTTGTAAGGACTTTTGTCTTTACTAAATCTCATATCTCTATTAATTCTAAATATAATTTTTTTGGGTTCAAGATGTGCAATTGAGGCATCAATTTTTCCAAAACCTATTATTAGTTCTTTTGCAAACTGTAAAAAATTTACTTTAGCATTTTCGTATTGTTTTCTATTTTTTTCGAACCACTCTTTATTATTATTCTTATTTAATTCTTTCAAAAATTTAAAGGTGGATGTTTCAATCATAACTCTAGTTTACTCGAAAATAGAATTTTTTGTTTATCCATTTGAATTAAAATACTATTGCATTTATGGATTGGGATAAAGTAATAGGTCATGAAAATATTAAGCATCATTTGCAAGAAATGGTAAATAAAAACCGTTTAAGCCA
The DNA here is from genome assembly GCA_031364085.1 of Chitinophagaceae bacterium. Lineage (GTDB taxonomy): Bacteria > Bacteroidota > Bacteroidia > Chitinophagales > Chitinophagaceae > CAIVPM01. The sequence continues at coordinate 1,755 of JANLVQ010000250.1, read as the reverse complement.
TGCTTTGTTATTTTTAGGCAAAGAAGGCTCAGGTGCTTTACCCTTAGCAATTGAATTTGCAAAATATGTAGTTTGTCAGCCAAAAACAGCCCCAATTGTAGAGGATTTATTTGGTGGAATGAGTGCTATACCAGTTACGATAAATGAAGATGAAGCAAATGCAGCAAAACAAAGAGCAGAGCAATTAATACATCCTGATTTGCATTTTTCTTTTCCTGTAATTCCAAAGAAAGCTGGCGATAAGCCTGTAAGTGCTGATTATATTAAAGAGTGGCGAGTGTTTGTTCAAGAAAAACCCTATAGCAATGTGTACGATTGGTTATTAGAAATTAATGCAGAAAATAAGCAAGGCAATATCACTGCAGATGAGTGTAATGATATTTTAAAGAAACTTAGTTTAAAAACTTTCGAAGCCGAGTATAAGGTTTTGGTTTTATGGATGGCCGAATATTTAGGAAAAGAAGGTAATAAATTATTAAAACTGATAGAAGAGCCACCTGCCAATACTTTATTTATTTTGGTGGCAGAAAATGAAGAGAAAATTTTACCTACCATTTTAAGCAGGTGTCAATTAGTAAAAATTCCAGCTTTACAAACTTCAGAAATTGAAAAAGCTTTAATAGAAAGAGCAAATTGTAATGTAGAAACTGCAAGGCAAGTTGCGAGTATTTGTGAAGGAAATTATAGAGAAGCCTTACAACTATTACAACACAGCGAAGAGGATTGGCAAAGTTTAGCAAAAGATTGGTTAAAATTTATCATTCGAAGAATGTTGCCAGAGCAAATAAAATGGGTAGATGATATGAGTAAATTGGGTAGAGAAAAGCAAAAACAATTTTTACGATATTTTAATCATCTTTTAGAACAAAGCATTCGAATAAAAGTATTAGGAATAGATCAAGTTCATTTGCCAGAAAACGAGAAAGATTTTGCAGTAAGAGTGAATAAAATTGCCAGTGTTAGTCAGCAAGAGGCTATAGTTGAAGAGTTAGATAAAGCCAGTTATTACATTGAAAGAAATGCCAATGGTAAAATGCTATTTCAGGCTTTAAGTATAAAACTGCATCATATTATTTTAAACAAAGTAACTATTGAACTTTAGCCAAAATTTATCTTAACATTTCAAATGAAATAAATGTTTAATTGGTGTTGATAAATCCATTAAATATATCCACCTTTGCTACACCCTACAAAAAAAGGAAATATAACTATGGGAATGTTTAGTTTTTTTACTCAAGAAATAGCGATGGACTTGGGTACAGCCAATACACTTATTATTCACAACGGTGAAATTGTAGTAAATGAACCCAGCATTATTGCTTTAAATAGAAATGATCCTAAAGAAGTTTTAGCAGTTGGAAAGAAGGCATTATTAATGCATGAAAAAACTCATGAAAGTATTAAAACTGTTCGTCCATTGAAAGATGGTGTAATTGCCGATTTTAATGCTGCAGAGTTGATGATTCGTGAGATGATTAAAATGATTTATCCAAAAAAACCTTGGATACCACCAAGTTGGAGAATGGTAATTTGTATTCCATCGTCAATTACAGAAGTAGAAAAAAGAGCGGTTAGAGATAGTGCCGAACAAGCAGGTGCAAAAGAAGTATACATGATTCATGAACCCATGGCTGCTGCATTAGGTATTGGCATTGATGTTGAAGAGCCAGTAGGTAATATGATTATTGATATTGGTGGAGGAACTACTGGTATAACTGTTATTGCTTTAGCTGGTATTGTTTGTGATCAAAGTAT
>JANLVQ010000194.1:0-13525 GCA_031364085.1 Chitinophagaceae bacterium | reverse complement strand
GGAGCTGCTAATTTCCACCAAGTTTCAGCAGTGCTTGCCCACCAAGGTGCTGATATATCTTGATCAATTAAATATCCTCTTACAGAATCATTTTGTAAAATACCTCGAGTAGTTACTGTACTGCCCATTTCTGTTCCAAGTATGGGTTGGTTGGGATGGTCTTTATGATAATCAGCAACTGCATATTCTCTATAATTAAAACTACGAACTGGAATTACTTCATTAACGCCGTTGTAAACGTTTGGCACATCAGCTGCATAGGTACAAGTTCTAGTAGGGTCTAGCTGAAGTTGTTTATTAATAAGTGTTTGAGCAATTCTTTTGCCATTACTTTGTGTATGAATCATGCCTTCTTCATTGCCAATACACCACATAAAAACTGATGCATGATTTCTATCTCTTTTAATTAATTTTTCAAATTGGTTCATATATTCTGCACCACTATTCAACAAACGTTGTTCATCTAAAACCAACATTCCTAAACTATCACAAGCATCTAATAATTCTGGTGTTGGTGCATGATGACTTGTTCTGTAAGCATTACTACCCATATCTTTCAACAAACTAATTCTGTAGTACTGAAGATAATCTGGTAATGCACTTCCAACACCTGCATGATCTTGATGATTGTTAGTACCTAAAATTTTTATGTGCTCTCCATTTAGGAAAACTCCATTAGTTTTTATTTCAATTGTTCGAAATCCAAATTTTATTTTTTTCGAATCGATGATTTTGCCATTTTCTTTTAACTCTACTACAACCCTGTACAGATATGGATTTTGGAGATTCCATAAAATTGGATTTGAAATATTTAGGGATTGCTTTATAGTTTTTTGCTCAAGTATTTTTAAATGAATAAGTTCCTCTTTTGCGGTAGCAATAATTTTTCCATTACGTTCGGTTAGGTAAGTTTTTATTGTAACAAGTGAAGATGGATTACCATCATTCAACACTTCGGTTTCAACTTGTAATGTTGCAACATTTTTGTTTATCGTTGCAAAAGCAAAAACGCCATCATTTACAATATGAGTATTTTGAAATTGATGTAGCCATACATGTCTGTAAATTCCTGCACCTTCATAAAACCAACCTTCGTATTGAGTAGCATCTACTCGAACACAAATTACATTGTCGGCATTATAATTTATAAAATCAGTAATATCATAAGCAACACCTAAGTAACCACTTTTATTATTGCCTAAATAAAATCCATTGATCCAAATATTGGCATCACGAAAAATGCCATCGAATTGTATTTGAAATCTTTGACCAGAATCTTTTGCATCAACTCTAAAATGTTTTCTATACCAACCAATACTGGTTGCAGGAAATAAACCACCTACTGGTTTATAACCATGACTTTCTACATCAAAATTATCTACATGAACAAATGGCAAATCAACAACCCAATCATGCGGAAGGCTTATGTTTTTCCATAAACTATCTTTAAACTTAATATCTGCAGGGGTTCCAATAGCATTGCCAGATTTTGAAAAAATGGTTTTGATACCGTAATTAAAATCTTTTTCAGGATTTGCAGCATGGCCAAAAGCAAACTTCCAATTATCATCAAAGTTGATAATTTGTCTTTGTGCATGTAAAGGAAAATGAAGAAAAATGAAAATAAATACAATGATAAATTTGTACAATTTTTTTTGCATAGTTGAAGATAGTAATTCAATTAATGAATATTAAATTCTGGCTTGTAATTTATTTAAATAGACAATTAATTGGTTGTTTTTACTTTCCGATACAAAATTTACTGAAGATGAAATCTAGCTGTTCATCATTAGTTACTTGTCCTGTTATGGTTCCTAAATAATGTAAGCTTTGTCTTATATCTAAAGCAAGTAAATCGCCAGGAACATTTTCTTCTAATCCATTTAAAATATCTTGCAAAGAAGTATAAAGTTTTTGCAAAGCATCAAAATGTCTTGCATTGGTTACAATAACATTTTCAGTATTAATATTACCTTTAATAACTTTTGAAAGCAAAGCTTTTTTTATAGCATCAACGTTCTCATTATTTTTTGCCGAAATAAAAATGGTATTGTTAGGCAAATGAAAATCTTCTCTCTTTACACAATCCATCTTATTTGCAATTAAAAGGAAAGGTTTGTTTAATGTTTGCAACCATTGTACATCATTGTCAAAATCATCTTGGCTAGTTAAATCAATTAAATATAGAATCACGTCTGCTTGTTGGGCTTTTTCACGGCTTTTGCCGATTCCAATAATTTCAATTTCATCAATGGTTTTATCTCTAATTCCAGCAGTATCCATCATTCTAAAGAGAACTCCATTGATATTCATTACTTCTTCAATTGTATCTCTCGTTGTGCCTGCAATAGAACTTACAATGGCTCTATCTTCATTCAACAAAGTATTCAGTAAAGTTGATTTGCCAGAATTTGGTTTGCCAATGATTGCTACTTGAACTCCATTTTTAATTACATTACCTAATTCAAATGAGTGTAATAATGTTTTGGTATTCTCACTAATCGCATGTATTAAATTTTTAAAGGTTGTTCTATCAGCAAACTCAACATCTTCCTGACTAAAATCTAATTCAAGTTCAATTAATGCAGAGAATTTAACTAGCTCTTCTCTTAATTGCGATAAAGAGTTAGAAAATCCTCCTCGAATATTTTTTAAAGCAGTATTTCTACTTGCTTCAGTATTACTTGCAATTAAATCGGCTACTGCTTCTGCTTGTGCTAAATCTAACTTACCATTCAAAAATGCACGTTGAGTAAACTCGCCTGGTTTTGCTAATCGGGCACCACTTTGAGTTAATGTTTCTAAAATTTTTTCTTGAATAAAAGGAGAACCATGACAACTAATTTCAACAACATCCTCTCCTGTGTATGACTTTGGATTTTTATAAATAGAAACCACAACCTCATCTAAAACCTCATCTTCTTTTTTTAAAATACCCACATGAATTGTATGTGAAGGTTGATGGACTAATTTTTTAGAAACGAACAATTCATCAACAATAAAAATTGCTTTTTTACCACTTAATCTTATAACAGCAATAGCACCTATACCTGGTGCTGTTGCTAATGCAACAATGGTATCATCCCATCCTGTTAAACTTCCTTGCATTTTTTAAATTTGAATTAGCGAAAGTATGGCTAAAATAAAAAATCCTGCTAAAATTTAGCAGGACTAAAGAATATATCACAACAAAAATTAATCTTCTGTTATTAAGAAAGTAATTCTTTGTTTTTTACGGCTTTTTACTTGAATACCATTTTGTACACCGGGTTTCCATTTAGGACCTCTTTTAATTACCCGAATGGCTTCTTCAATTGTGCCATAATCATTACCTCCACTTGGTATAGCAGCTGTTACACTACTAATATTACCTTCTTTATCAACTGTAAAAGAAACTTCAACTGTATACCTTCCAGAAGGTGCACCATTATCTTTTGGCACTTCACTGTTTAGGTTACGTTGTAAATATTTATTCCAAGCTTCTGGTCCACCAGGAAATTCAGATTCAATTTGAACAGAAGTAAATAACTTATCGTAATCTTCTACTTTAACTGGAGCAACTCCAGTTGAAGATTCAACAGGTGGTGCAACAATACCTTTATCCTTATCTCCAATTTGGTTTATAGTACCAATTTTAGTTTCATCCAACTTCTCAACTTCAGGTGGTTTTTCTTCTGGTTTTACTTCCTCATCTTTTACAATTTTGGGAGGGGTAAACTTGGTTATTTCCACTTTTGGAGGTTCTGGTTTTGGTGGTGGTGGTGGAGGAGGTGGTTCAGGTTTCTTTTCCTCGGCAGCCATGTTTTCTAAGTTAACATCCTCGATGATGATATTGCCTTTATTTGTTTTGCCCCCGAAAAACATTGTTGAAATAAAGAAAAGAGCAGATATAGCAATAGTAAAAAATAAAGCAAATCTTATACGCTTATCATAAGTTTTACGTAACTCATATGCTCCATACTCTTTATTTCTTCCTTCGAAGATGATATCAAGAATATCTGATTTAAGTATTTTATTAACTTCCATGATTATTTTTTTCTTTTGAGATGCTAATGAAATGTATTTCCATAAATTAGTTAGTGCTTGATGACTCTGATTTTGCAACCAATTGTTGTTCTATGTCGAATGCTTTTACAAGAGCATAACGTTTAATAACATTGATTTTCATTTCATCTAAAATATCAACAACATTTTTATAAACACATTCCTTAGTTGGTTTAATAACTATTACTAAATCTTCTATGTTTGTTGATGCTTTTTTTCTTAGGATTACATTTCTTATACCATCTTCTCCTACTCCAAAATTTGAAGACTTGAAGTTTGAAGCATCTGGTGCAAGCATTCCTTCATAATAAAAAATATTATTACCCTTTCCTAAAAGCAATGTTAAAGCACCGCTTTCTTTGGCTTTATTTTGCTCTTCGGGTTTATCAGTATCCTTAGGCAAATACAATTTCATTGCTGTAGGATTACTCATGGTTGTTGTAAAAATAAAAAACGTTATTAACAAGAAACCTAAATCCACCATGGGTGTTAAGTCAACTCTTGTTGATAGTTTTTTTCCTTTTTTTACGCCGGGTCCTTTTTTATGTTTTCCACCGGACGACGAGGTATCCATTTCTGCCATTGCGTAAGTTTTTTATAATTAAATAATTAATCTTCTAATTTTTCGCCTTTATCTCTTAGCTTATAATACTCAGATCCTACAGGAACCGCCTCAGGACTTGTTATCATTTGAAACTTCATAAAATCATTTTTCTTAAATGCTTCTATCACTGCTTCGAATGATGGATATTTTGAATTATTATCTCCTTTAACATAAAGGTTATTCAATTTTAATCCTTGATATGCAGAGGCAACTAATTGCATCCACTCTACCATTTCATTATTTCCTTTGGTTGTATCTATTGGAATACCAGGTAACATATCACCTTTTTTCTGACTATCATCAAGAGCTAAAAAAGATTTTAATGAACTGAATGACGTTCCAAAAAATGAAGCTTTTTTGAAAGCATTAACATCTATTCCAAGGTTTCTTGTATTATTTAAAGAATTGGCTATAAATTCTTTTTTTTCTTCATCATCCATTGATATAAACACTTTACCGTTTGCATCAATAGTAACTATAACAAAATCTTTTTCTTCAGCAGGTTTTGCAGATACAGAGTTTGGTGTAACAACTGTAATAGCCTCTTCTGGTTTAAATTTTGTAGTAAGAATAAAGAACGCCAATAAAAGAAATGCTACATCGCACATGGCTGTCATGTCAATGACGGTACTTTTTCTAGGCAATTTTGCTCTTCCCATTGTTCTTATTATTGTTTATATGTATTAGATTCAAATCCTAACAAATTCCACAAACTAGTTTTTATTTATAGTTTGCAGCAAAACTTTGTGTTAAAGTAAAACCACTTTCATCAATTCCATAAGTTATAGAATCAATTCTTGTTGTAAACATATTATAACAAATAATTGCAACCGCAGAAGTACCAATACCTAATGCAGTATTGTATAAAGCTTCTGAAATACCTTTTGAAAGTTCTGATGCAGCTGCACCTCCACCACCTTCATCTCCTAATGCAGAGAATGATTTAATCATACCTATAACCGTACCTAATAAACCAATTAAGGTTGCTACTGAAGCTAAGGTTGATAAAAACACTAGATTTTTTTCTAGCATAGGCAATTCTAGTGCTGTTGCTTCTTCAATTTCTTTTTGAATGTTTAATACTTTTTGATCAGTATCTAACTCAGTATTAGAAATCATATCCTTATACTTACGTAAACCAGATTTCATTACATTACCAACACTTCCTTTTTGTCTGTCACATTCAGCTAATGCTTTATCAACTTCTTTATTGGCAAGGTTAAATTGTACTTTGCGAATAAATTCATTGATATCGCCAGAGCCTTTTGCTTTTGAAACTGTTAAATATCTTTCAACAACAAATGTGATAACAATTAAAAAACAACTAATTAAGAAAGGAACGATAATTCCACCTTCATACATTCTGATTAAGGCACCTTTTGGACCTTGGTGATTTGGCCAAAACCAATGACTTGGATCTGGATCTGGTTTCGCAAAATTACTAGCTGAACCCAATAAAATTCTCCAAATGAAGAATCCTAAAATGATACAAACAATAGGAGCTATCCATGAAATAGCATTTCCAGTTTTTGGAGGATTTACTGTTGCAGCTTTAACTGCAGATGGTTTAATGTCGGCCATAATACAATCGATTTTTAGTTAAAAAATTATTTTTGTTAATTTTAGAGACGGCAATTCTACATAAAAAATAAATGAAAATGCTAAACTTGTTTAAAAAATATTAAAATTCTTTAATAATGGCTTGATTATTACGTTGATTATACGCCAAGAAAAATATTTTTTTACCAAACTCAAAAATGTAATAGTAAATTGTTTCTTTGTAAAGGCACAAAATAAATTATGCAAAAGGATAACCAATTAAAAAAGTACTATAACATTTATCATGAGTTAAATTCCCAACAACAATTAGCTGTTGATACAATTTCAGGTGTAGTAATGGTTATTGCAGGGCCTGGTACAGGTAAAACTCAAATTCTTAGTGCCCGTATTGGCAAAATTTTATTAGAAACAGATACCCTTCCTCAAAATATTTTATGTTTAACCTATACCGATGCAGGCACTTTTGCTATGCGTAAAAGATTACTAGAATTTATTGGGCCGGATGCTTATAAAGTAAACATACATACATTTCATTCTTTTTGTAACGATGTTATTCAAGATAATTTAGACCTGTTTAATAAACGCTCTTTAAATCCAATAAGTGATTTAGAAGAAGTTGCTCTGTACAAAAAACTCATTAACAATTTTAAAAAAGATAATCCTTTAAAAAGATACAGAGGCGATGTTTACTATGAAATATTTAATCTCAAATCGCTTTTTGATGCTATAAAAAAAGAAGGATGGACCAAAGAATTTTTACTTGAAAAAATTGAAACCTATTGTAACAACCTACCTTTTGAGGATGAATACATTTATAAAAAAGCTTACAAAGGATTTAAGGCTGGAGATGTTAAACAACATTTAATTGATGAGGAGTTTTCCAAAATGGAAAAACTAAAAGCTGCCGTTAATGAATTTGAAAACTACAAGCAGTTAATGAGTGATAATAATTTATACGACTTTAATGATATGATTAATTGGGTGATTGCTGCTTTTGAAAAATATCCTCACATTGTTGAAAAATATGCAAGCAATTACAATCATATTTTGGTTGATGAATATCAAGATACCAGTGGCACACAAAACAAAATAATAGAATTATTATTTGAACCCAATTATACCGAAAGCATTTTTGTTGTTGGAGATGATGACCAAAGTATATATAGGTTTCAAGGGGCAAACGTTGAAAACATGTTAGGCTTTGCAAAAAACTATGTACAGCAACTTCAAACCATTGTATTAGTTGAAAATTATAGATCTGTTCAACCCATTTTAGATGTTTCAAAATCTATTATTGATAAAAATTTTCAACGATTAATTAATAAAATTCCTAACCTCTCAAAAAATATTATTACTGCTAATAAAAATTTAATTGGCTTAACACATCTACCAGAAATATATGAATGTAATGTTGAAGAAGATGAGCTGATGTTTATTGCTAAAAAAATACAATCGTTATTAGCAGCTGGTATAATTCCAAATCAGATTGCAGTAATTTATAGAGAAAATAAATATGGAGAGGCATTAGCCAATTACTTAAATCATATTCAAATTCCTTATTACAGTAAACGACAAATTAATATTCTTAAAGAACCGCTCATTATTCAAATCATTTTAATACTTAATTTTTTAGCTGCAGAACATGATGTGCCTTATGAAGGTGATGAAATGCTATTTGAAATTTTGCATTTTAATTTTTGGAATATTAAACCTATAGACATTGCCAAGCTAACTGTTAATGTGGCTTCAAAAAGATATGATGATGAGAAAACATCTATTCGCTCTTTACTCAATACTAAAGCAAATGAAGTTCCCAAAAATTTATTTAATTCAAATGGAATTAGCAACGAACTAAAAAATGCATCTAATATTTTAGAGCAACTTATTTCCGATGTGAGCAATTGTACCATTCAAACATTACTTGAAAATATTATTACCAACACTGGAATTTTAAGTAAAATAATGCAAAGTGATGAAAAACATTTTGGCTTAAAATTACTTACAGCATTTTTTAATTTTATTAAAAATGAAACCGCAAGAAATACAACATTAAGTTTAAAAGAATTAGTGAGTATTTTAGAAATGATGATGGATGAAAACCTTGCACTGCCTTTAGTTGAAACAATTGGAAATGAAAAAAGTATTAATTTATTAACTGTTCATGGAAGTAAAGGTTTAGAGTTCGATCATGTATTTATAGCTGGCACAGTTGCTCATGTTTGGGAAAAGAAAAGAAAAGGAAATAAAGGATTTAAATTACCAAATAATATTTTTCAAACCTCATCTCAGTTGAATGCAGATGAAGAAAATGAAGAAGAGTTAAGAAGATTATTTTATGTGGCTTTAACTCGTGCTGCTAAACATGTTTATATAAGTTATTACAATGCTAAGTCTGATGGAAAATTAGCTGAACCATCAAAGTTTATTGCAGAAATAAAAGATAATTTTAATTTTCAAGTAAATCAGCAAACATTAACTAATGAAGAGAAAACTGAATTTATTTTAGCCCAATTTTCATCTAAAGCTAAACCACAATTATCTCAAATTGAAGAAGATTTTGTAACTAGAATTGTTGAAAAATTTGTAATGAATGTTACAGCACTTAACAACTACTTAAAATGCCCATTACAATTTTATTACAACAATATTATTAGAGTACCCAGTGGCCGAAATGAAGCTATGGAATTTGGTTCTGCAGTACATCATGCACTCGACATGTTGTTTAAAAAAATGCAACAAAACAACAATCAATTTCCTAACAAAACAGAATTTATAGCCGATTATAATTGGTATTTAATACGCCACAGAGAAAATTTTACACAAGAACAATTTGATAGAAGAAAAGAACAAGGTGTTGAAATATTATCTAATTACTATGATAAATACATTAGCACTTTTAATAAAATTGTAACAACAGAAAAAAATATAAGAAATGCACTAGATGATATCCCAATAAGAGGAAAATTGGATAAACTAGAATTTGATGGGTCACAGGTTAATGTTGTTGATTACAAAACTGGTGATTATGAAAAAGCTAAAAAAGTTAAGAAGAGTTTAGATGCTCCTAATAATAAAAACCCTAATGGTGGTGATTATTGGCGACAAGCTGTTTTCTATAAAATTTTAATAGATAATAACTCCTTCAACCCAAATTGGAAAGTATTAAGTACCGAATTTGATTTTATTGAACCTACCCCAAAAAAAGAATTTGTAAAAGAAAAAATTAATATTTCAGAAGCTGACATTACAACTGTAAAAGAACAAATCAAATCAACTTGGAAAAAAATTCAAAACAAAGAATTCTATACAGGTTGTGGCAAAGAAGATTGTAGGTGGTGCAATTTTGTAAAAACCTATAACATTGCAGAAACCTATAGTGAACCAGAGGAAGAATCTGATGAAAACAATTTAATTGAAAATCCTATTGCTTAGTTAAAGTTAAATTTACTCTTCCAACTCCTGTGCTATCAAATCCAATAACCATAGTAGTTGTAGTAAAGGTTTCAACCTTATAAGTTTTTCCACTAAAAGTTAATTGATCAGAGCCAGAAATTGTATAAGGACCAGAACTTGGTGCAGCTGGTGGTGTAGTGCAATAAACAGCAACATCAGTATAAGTGTATATTCCTGCTACTGAGAATGTGTTTAAATCATCTCTTTTACATGGTGGAAAATAAGTATCGTTAGTATAAAAATCAAAAACTAATGTAGAACCTACAGGTGATATAGTAGCCCCTGTAGTTTTATAATTGCCAGCAATATTTGTATTAGTTAAAGCTAAAGTTGAAGGTGCAGTTTCTGTTTTTTTACATGAAACTAAAATAGAAACTACTAAGGTCAAGAACACGATTTTTTTCATAATTCAATTTATTCTGTTCAAAAATAGAACTTTTTAGACTTGAAAAACACAAACTGTTTAATGCGTTTGCCAATAATTTAATTTACAAACCAAGTTTAACTTATCATCCGTTACTTTTGCAACCCGAAATTGTGTTAAAATGATTGATAAATTAGATGCTTTAAAAGCCAGATTCGAACAAGTTGGTATTGCTCTTACTAATCCAGAGATTATTAATAATCAAAAGGAATATGGTAGATTAAGTAAAGAATATAAGTCTTTAGAGAAAGTTGTTGCACCTTACGAAGAATATAAAAGAGTGTTGAATGATTTTGATTTTGCTAAAGCCAGTTTAAATGATGCTGATGAGGATATGAAGGAATTAGCCAAAATGGAATTACCAACATTAGAAGAAAAAAAAGAAGCTTTAGAAAAACATCTCACACAATTATTGATTCCTAAAGATCCTCAAGACGATAAAAATGCAATTCTAGAAATTCGTGCAGGAACTGGTGGTGATGAAGCCAGTTTATTTGCAGGAGATTTATTAGGCATGTATTTAAGATATTGTAGTAAGAAGGGTTGGAAAACTGCTATTGTTTCTGAAAGTGAAGGAACAGTTGGTGGTTATAAAGAAGTGATAATAGAGGTTACAGGTGAAGATGTGTATGGAACCATGAAATTTGAAAGTGGTGTACATCGTGTACAACGAGTGCCTAATACAGAAACTCAAGGTCGTGTACATACTAGTGCTGCAACTGTTGCAGTTATGCCAGAAGCCGATGAAGTAGATTTTGAGCTAAAGGAAAGTGATGTAAAAATGGAAACTGCTCGTAGTGGTGGTGCTGGTGGACAAAATGTAAACAAAGTAGAATCGAAAGTATTTTTAACACATATTCCAACAGGCGTTGTGGTGGTTTGCCAAACAGAACGTTCTCAATTAGGAAATAGAGAAAAAGCAATGGGTATGCTGCGTACTAAATTGTATGAAGAACAAGTGCGTAAACATGAAGAAGAAATTTCTCGTCATAGAAAAACATTAGTAAGTACAGGTGATAGAAGTGCTAAAATTAGAACTTACAATTGGCCACAAGGCAGAGTAACCGATCATAGAATTGGATTAACTTCATATAACTTAGATTCAATAATTGGAGGTAATATTGATGAGTTTATTGAACAACTACAAATGGCTGAAAATGCTGAGAAAATGTTGGAAGATCACAACTAATGTTTAATTTACTTCAACCAAATAATTACCTATCGGTTGGTGTCTCACCAACCGAAATACTAATCTTTAAAATGTTTTAAAAAATTAAACTCATCTACACCATTTAAATAAAAGTTAGCACTACTAAAACGATAGTCTTCAGGATGAAAAGCTAATTGCCATTTTTCCTTAATCGGATTATTATGAATGTAATTAATTTTTTGAATTAAAATATTTTCAGAACTTAAGGGTATCGCTAGTGGGTCACGTTTCCAAAATTGCATTTTCCTATCTTCTTTTTCAGTTGTAAAATGATGTAATAAATCAGGATGAAATTCCAATAAATATTTTCTAAATTGATGTGCAGTATATTTTGCAAAACTTCCTGCTGGACTTTCTTTGCCATTCATTTTAAGGATATTCCAAATTAAATGAATATGGTTTGGCATGATTACATAAGCATAAATTTCAACTAGTTTTCTATTTACAAGATTTTGCCAAGAATTAATAATTACCATTTTTAAATTATCATCAACGAGTAAAGGGTAAAAATTATGGATGGTGTCTGTATAAAAATAAGCCTGCTGAAAGCTCATTTGACCTTGACGTTTATGAAAGATATTCATTACTCAAAGTTAAAATTAATTTCGATGTTAGAAAATAATAATTAAATTTGAACACACTCTCAAAATAGCAGTGTTCCTTGACTTAACACATTGCTTAATATAAGACTCTTTTGAAACAGAAAAATTGAATTCTAATGAAAATATCAAAGTACATATTTTTCATTTTTTTAGTTTTTCTATCAACTCAAGTTTTAGCACAATCGAATGAGCAAACTATTGAACAGCTAATCAAACAAGGTTATCATAAAATGGGTAATGATTCAATTGAGTCTTCACCCATAATTTACAAAAAAAATAGTTTAGTATTTTTAAAAGTAATTATTAACGGTAAAGAGTATTTATTTCTATTTGATACTGGTGCTTCTATTTGCCTGATTTCAGAAGAAATTGCAAGTCAATCTGCAGTTCAAAACACTATCCATTTTACAGATGAATATGAGAACAAAAGTAAAGCTAATGTTGTTTTACAAAATATTCAAATTGGCAATTCCTCTTTCAATAATATTGTTTGTGTTGTTAATGATATGAAAATATTAACAACCCTAGGATGTGTTAAGATTGATGGAATAATTGGAGCCAACCTTATTAATCTTTGCAATTGGAAAATTGATCCTGTAAAAAATCTATTATCATTTTCTAAATCCACTTTTAAAAAACAAGAAATAAGTGAATTAGAATTAGAAATTAAATATACTGGTAATGGCCTTCCTCTAATTAAATTAAATTACGATAACACACCATTCTATACATTAATTGATTTTGGATTCTCAGACTATTTAGAATTAAATAACGACATTTTAAAAAAGTCTAAAAAGATTAGAAAAACTAATCAAATCAAAGGTTTTGGAATACATTCTCTCACCATTAATTCAATAATAGAAAGTAAGGTAAGCAGGTTACTAATTGACACTTTAAGAAGCGAAAGTTTTACACTTATTAATGTTCCAACTACCTTGAATGAAAGTAAACCCAAAATAGGCTCTTCACTTTTGAAAAGGTATTTGGTAAAATTAAATTCATTAGAGCAAAAATTGATTCTAACACCTTTACAATATATAGATTCAACTACATTATCATTCCCAATAAAATTTGGATTAAATGATTTAAATGAAATCATAATCAACTTTATTTGGGAAACAGAGGATACAAAAAATTTGGGTTTGAAAATTGGTCAAAAGGTAATTAAAATCGATAATAAAGAATTCAATAATTTGAGTAATTCTGACCTTTGTGAATTAAAAGATCAACTAAATCAAAAGTCAAGTATTAACATCACTATACTTGTTGGTAATAAATTAAGGGAAGTTCAATTATCTAAAATTATTATGTAAAATACTTTCGCAAATGTTGGTGTTCTTCAACAACAATCGCAGGTCAGTTACAAATGGCAGAAAATGCTGAAAAAATATTAGAATGTAATAATTAATAGTTAACACACTCACCTTCTAGCAGAGTCTATCGAAGATGACTCTGCTTAACATAAACTAAATTTCAAACGCAGAGTCCCTTTGTTAAACACAAAATTTTTTAAGGAGATTCTGCTGAAAGAAAATATTATATTTTTAATTTTTTAAAACTATTCAATTTATCATTCCATACCTAAACGTTTATATAGTAAATCTGCAGATTCACTTTTATAAACATTC
>JANLVQ010000189.1:0-1786 GCA_031364085.1 Chitinophagaceae bacterium | reverse complement strand
ATTCAAATGACAGATATGGAGCTTGCCCAATTTGTTAATTCAAGATTTGAAACCTATTTAGAAGAGATTATTAGGTTTTATGATGAAGATGAAGACGGTTATATGCTTTTGAAAACTTACACTCTTTTTTATGAGCAACCTTTAGAACCAAATCCAGAAGTAAGTTTTGATTTATTTGAATACGCTGCTTTTCTTCCTGCCTTAATGCAAATGAGAAGCTACATCATAGAGAAAACATTCACAACTATATAGTTTAATTTCTAGAATTATTATTCATTCATTTAATAAACAAAGACATGTTTCATAAAATATTATTCCTATTCGTTTTTCTTCCCTTAACGATTTTTAGTCAAACCAAATTCACCAGTGCTAAATACAATTATTCTTTTATTATTCCGGATGGTTGGCATGTGAAAGACAAAATATTTAATCCAGATGTTGATGCTAAAATTGTGGATGGCAAAGGGAACTCGTTTATAGTTTCTATAAAAACGTTTCCTACTTCTACCAAACTAACTGCCAGACAACAAATGGAAACCACCTCTAATCGGGAATTGGAAGAACAGTTTAATGCCGTATATGGAACTGCAAAAATTGTTAAACGAGGTATTGTATATGTTGGTTTAAAAGAGTTCTATTACATCCACTTGTTGACCCCATTTCATGATGGATATAAACTATACCACAAGCAATTTATATACAGTGAAGGCTATAGAATACTATCTATAGATGCTTGTTCTATTGAAACGTATTTGGATGAAACTACGCCTGCCTTTGCCATTATGATTGACACTTTCAAATTTACTAACCTAAAAAACAAAGTAATTAAAAAATAAATCAAACTTTTTTTTAATTCCTAGGGTTACCTTTTTAAAATTTTGATATAAACCTATAGTAGCAAGCAAGAGACTTTCTACAAAACAATATTCTAACATAAAAAATTAAAAACATGAAAACAATTATTGGTATTGGATTAATCATCCTTGGTTTAGTTTCTTTATTTAATTATCCTAATTTAGGAAGAGATGGAGCAGAAACATTTGGTGCACTTTTGGGTGTTGGACTAGTTACATTTTTACCAGGAATACTTTTAGTGAGAAGTGATAATAAAGAAAAAAAACAATAGTCATGAAAACTAAAACTATTATTCTCGCATTACTTCTTTTGGCATCAGTTCATACCTACTCTCAAAAGTTTTATTTGGGAGATAGATTAACTCCTAAATCAACTCAGTTTAAATTACTCGGTATTTCATCAGCTACAGGCGTTTCTGCATATAAATACATTGGTGCAATTACTGACAAATACTTTTTCAATAGACGAGTTGGTGAAATTATAGTTGGATTTAAAAATGGTGTTGTAGTAACCACCATTTATAACCTAGTTCCTGAAAGTGGCGATGTTGGTGTTCCTCAATCAACTTTGGATTTAGTGCAAAGTGCCATTCCTTTTCCTTTGGCTTATGTCAATGGTGTTTATGGTGCTAATATTGATAATATGTCTATTACTTTAAGCAGATCTAATAATTCAATCACGTTTAACAAAGACCGTATTATGTATTATACTTCAGTAAAAAATAGTCTTTTGAGACAGTAAATAACTAATAAAACTTATCATATGAAACTTTATGACCTTGACAGCCCATTTACCTTTGGAAAATATAAAGGTAATACACTTAGACAAATTGTTGAACTAGAACCGTACTACATAGACTGGTGTGCTACAAATTTAGACCACTTTTACATCTCCGAAGATGTGATTGAAGAAATCATTAAAATCAAACCCG
>JANLVQ010000182.1:0-5131 GCA_031364085.1 Chitinophagaceae bacterium | reverse complement strand
ACAAGAAATTTTTTCGTTAGCAGAATTAATTGAAAAATTTTCATTAGAAAGAGTTCATAAAGCTGGGGCAAAATTCGATTTTGAAAAAGCGAAATGGTTTAATCATGAATGGATTAAAAAATTAGATGCTGAAACTTTATTATCAGATGTAAAAAAACAATTAGCAACAAAAAATATTGTTGTTGAAAATGATAATAAATTAATTACTATAATTAATTTAGTTAAAGATCGTTGCACATTACTGACTGACTTTATTGAACAAAGTCAGTACTTTTTTATTAGCCCTGAAAATATTGATATCATTGCAATTCAGCCAAAATGGGACGAAAAAAAAACAACTTTTTTTAAACTTTTATTAAATCAATGGCAAACCAATTTTGCACTAACTGCCTCAGTATTAGAACAAGAATTTAAAGCATTAGCTACAACACAAGAAATTAAAGTTGGAGAATTAATGATGCCTTTAAGAATAATGCTAGTTGGAGGTAAATTTGGGCCAGGTGTATTTGATATTGCTACAATTTTAGGTAAAGAAGAAACGATTTGCAGAATTGAAAATGTATTAACTTTATTAAGTAAATAATTTATTAATGAAATTTTGGGTTGCCATTTTATTATTTGTGTTCATTACATCTTGCAAAAAAGAATCAGAAATTTTATCATTTACATCAATTGCTGAATTATATCCATTAAGTGTTGGAAAAACATTCACATACAGATTAGATTCTACAATTACAATAAATTTTGGTGCAGCTTTAGCAACAAGAAGCTACTTAGCAAAAGATAGTGTTGAAAGCACTTTTTTAGATGCACAAAATAGAAAAAATTTCAGAATTTTCAGGTATTTGAGAGATACTTTAGCAACTCAACCTTGGAAGTTTACTGCAACATATTTTGCAACTATTACAGAAAATACTGTTGAGTTTGTAGATAACAATTTGCGATATGTAACCTTAGTAAATCCTATTTCTGAAAATACTTTTTGGAAAGGAAATATATACATCAACACAATACTACCTTCATCTTATTATTTTTTAGATAATTGGGATTATCAATATAGAAATTTGAATCAGAGCTATACAACAAAAAAAGGAGTAATTCAAAATACATTCACAGTACTTCAACAAAACACACAAATACCAGCTACTTTTAATGCAGCAGTATACAATGAAAAAAGTTATAGTGTAGAAGTGTATGCAAAAGGAATTGGATTAATATATAAAGAATTTTTACATTATATCTGGCAACCAACACCTATACCTGCCAAATACCAAGATGATAGTTATGGCATAAAATTGAATTTAATTAGTTATAATTAGCTTTGAAAAGAAATTGACAAATACATGAATGTACCAACAATACAAGAATTTATAGCAAGTGGAAAAATACCAGAAGTTTTGTTTTGGGTTGGCTGTGCTGGGAGTTTTGATGCTAGAGCACAAAAAATCACTAAAGCATTTGCCGAAATTTTAAATCATGTTGGAATAAAATATGCAATCTTAGGTAAAGAAGAAGCCTGCACTGGAGATCCTGCAAGAAGAGCAGGAAATGAATTTTTATTTCAGATGATGGCTTACCAAAATATTCAAGTACTAAATGGATATGGAATTAAGAAAATTGTAACTACTTGCCCTCATTGCTTTAATACATTAAAAAACGAATACCCCGAGCTAGGTGGGCACTATGAAGTTATACATCATACCACATTATTACAAGAATTAATTGATGAAGGTAAGGTTATATTAAAAGAAGGTGGTACCTTTAAAGGCAAGAAAATCAGTTTTCACGATAGTTGTTACCTAGGTAGGGCTAATAACATTTATGAGGCACCAAGAAAAGTATTAGAAGCTTTAGATGCAGATTTAGTTGAAATGAAACGTTGCAAATCGAATGGATTATGTTGTGGTGCGGGTGGTGCTCAAATGTTTAAAGAAGATGAACCAGGAAAAACAAGAATAAATTTTGAAAGAGCAGATGAAGCTATTGAAACTGGTGCAAAAATTATTGCAGTTTCTTGCCCGTTCTGTAATACCATGTTAACTGATGGAATAAAAAATAAAGAAAAAGAAGAAGAAATTCAGGTATTGGATATCGCAGAAATTGTAGCCGCTAGTTTGTAACATAAATTATCTCAATCAAAAATAATTTTATGAATAACAATAGTACAAAACAGTTCTGGTTTTTACTTGTTCTTTTTTTTGCAATTTCACTCGGAGTAAGTTATTTCACTACTGATAATACAGAATTTTGGTCGGCCAGAAGTTTAATTTTATCATTTATTAAAGCCATAATTTTCACAATTGTATTTTTTATGGTTGTAATTCCAAAAAACAAGAAAAATGATTGATTACTTATCAATTAAAAAATATTTACCAGAAAATTTTAATGAATTATCAAAAGTTTGGATTTATCAAAGCAGCAGATTATTAACCATGTCTGAAGCCTTAAGTATTGAACCATTATTGAAAAATTTTGTTAATCAATGGCAAAGTCATGGTGCTCCAGTTAAAGGTTTTGCTAATTTGTTTTTTGGTCAGTTTGTGATTATAATGGCCGATGAAACACAAACTACAGTTGGTGGGTGTAGCACTGATAGTAGTGTAAGACTGATTAAACAATTAGAACAAGAATTTAAATTAGATTTTTTAAACCGACAAAATTTAGCTTTTATTATAAAAGATAAAATTCAAATATTGCCAATGCAACAATTAAACTATGCTTTAGAAAATGAATTCATCAATGCAGAAACTTTATACTTCAATAACACCGTTACTTCAAAAAAAGATTTAGAAAATAATTGGATAATACCTATAAAGAAAAGCTGGTTGTCAAATCGTTATAATTTAACTCAACAAACTAGTAATTCATTAAATTAGTTAACCCAATCTGCAATAAACAAATTCGTATCTCTAGTTCCACCATTATTTCTATTACTAGAGAAAACAATCTTTTTACCATCAGGGCTAAACATTGGAAATGCATCAAAACCTTTATCTCTACTAATTTTTTCAAGGCCATTTCCATCTATATCTGTTAAATACATATTAAAAGGAAATCCTCTTTTGTATTCATGATTACTACAAAAAATAATATGTTTACTATCTGGTGTAAAGTTGGGTGCCCAATTGGCATTGCCTAAATTAGTTATTTGTTTAGCATTTGAACCATCCGCATCAGCTACCCACACTTCCATTTTTGTTGGTGCTACTAAACCTTCTTTTAATAATTCTTTGTACTCTTTTATTTCAGACTCTGTTTTTGGTCTACTAGCACGCCAAACAATTTTTTTACCATCAGGACTAAACCAAGCACCACCATCATAACCCAAATCTGTAGTAATACGCTTTACTTTTTCAGTTTTCAAATCCATAATGTACAGATCTAAATCACCATCACGTGTAGAACAGAAAATCATTTTTTTACCATCGGAAGAAAGTGTTGCTTCTGCATCATAGCCTTTGAAAGTAGTGAGTTGTTTAACTATCTTACCATTTAAATCTGCCATAAAAATATCATAGCTATCATAAATTGGCCAAATATATTTATTGCCATACTTAGTTCTATCAGGTAAAGGAGGACAAGTATCTGCTCCTAAATGAGTACTAGCATAAATTACATGCTTACCATCAGGCAAAAAATAACTACAAGTTGTACGTCCTTTTCCAGTACTTACTAATTTATAAGTAAATTTTTTATTTGAGTTTACAGGAATTTTGCCTAAAAATATTTGATCACAATTTAATCCTTCGCTCGGATTTGTTCTTTGAAAAATTAAACTCTTATTATCATAACTCCAATAGGCTTCTGCATTATCTCCACCAAAAGTTAGTTGTTGAATATTTTTAAAATGAGATTCATTAGCATAATGTAAAGAATCGGCTGGTTGATATTCTTTTTTAATAGTTTTATTCTTAAAAGAGAAAGCAGAAATAATTATTAAAAAAAATATGGAGATAGTAAGTAATTTTTTCATGCTGCAAAAATATATCCTATGTTGAGGGAGATTATCATAGAAATGTAAAAATAAATAGCTTATTGACATCAGTTTCACTTATAAATAGAGAAATAGCTTTTCGCTATTTTGATAAATTTGTATTAATTTTTTAAAATATTTGAATCTTATTTATTTTAAAAAAATAAGGGTTCCAATTTCTTGAAACCCTTGCTATCATTGTGTGGGAGTTGACGGGGTCGAACCGCCGACCCTCTGCTTGTAAGGCAGATGCTCTAAACCAACTGAGCTAAACTCCCTTTTCCTGTTTTTGGAGTGCAAAAATAGGGGTTGATTTATATTTTCCAAAAAAACAATCAATTATAATGAAGAAAGTTTTAAAAATTATAATATTAACTTCTTATAGCATCAACAGGATTCATTCTTGCTGCAATTGTTGCTGGTACAATTCCTGCAACTAAGCCTATAATTACACAAATACTTACAGCTAATATTAAAATACTTGTAGAAATAACTATTGGAAAAGGCATAAATGAACTTACCGCTAAAATTAATAACCAAACCATGGTTACACCCAAAATTCCTCCAATTATACATAAGAAAGCACTTTCTAATAAAAACTCTATTAGTATTGTACTCCTCTTTGCTCCTATTGCTTTTTTTAACCCAATCTGACTAGTTCTTTCTCTTACAGTTACAAACATAATATTTGCAACACCAAATCCTCCTACCAACAAACTTAAACCTGCAATAAACCAACCTCCTAAATTCACAGAGCCAAAAACTTTGGTTACTTCTTCGCCTAATTGATTAATATCATTTAATGAAAAATCATCTTCCTCCTTTGGACTTAATCTATGCAATTGTCTCATGGCACCTCTTAACTCATCTGCCAAAGCAATAGACGAAATATTTTCTTTTCCTTGAACTAAGATTACTGGATTACAATATCGAACATTATAAACAGAAGCAAAATATCTGTATGGCATTAAAAAACAATGATCATATTCAAATCCATCTAAAATACTTTTACCTTGCTTTTCTATTACACCTACAATATAAGTTGCTTTACCATTAATATTTATTAGCTTTCCAACTGCTTTTTCTGCAGTTGTAAAAAGCATAACTGCATAATCGAATCCAATTATAGTAACTGGAGTTCCTCTTTCAAAATCCATT
>JANLVQ010000177.1:0-6028 GCA_031364085.1 Chitinophagaceae bacterium | reverse complement strand
ATTTATCTTTAAGTTCTGGCATAGTTCTTAACATCTCTAATCTTTTCAAATTGCCTATTACTATTGCCATTGGAAGACTTTTAGCAAAAATTTGAGAACGAACATTATACCTAATGTAATCTATAATTGCTTTTGGACCTGCAATAAATGCACCTATGCTTGCCATTGATTTTGCAAAAGTAGAAAAATATAAATCTATCGCATCTTGACAATCTTGTTCTTCACCAGCACCTGCACCAGTTTTTCCTAATGTACCAAAACCATGTGCATCATCTACCAATAATCTAAATTCAAATTTCTTTTTTAAATCAACAATTTCTTTAAGTTTTCCTTGATCACCAGCCATGCCAAAAACTCCTTCAGTAATTAATAAAATACCACCAGCTTTTTGTTTTTCAATTAATGCAGTTGCACGCTCTAAATGCTTTTCACAATCTTCAAGATCGTTGTGTTTAAAAACATATCTATGACCAGGATGTAATCTTAATCCATCAATAATACAAGCATGGCTTTCTGCATCATAAACAATAACATCATGTCTTCCACAAATAGCATCTATTGCACTCATAATACCTTGGTATCCAAAGTTCATTAAAATAGCATCTTCCTTTTGTTCAAATGCAGCTAACTCAGCTTCTAATTGTTCGTGATGATTGCTATTGCCACTCATAATTCTTGCACCCATAGGGTATGCTAAACCATATTGTTGAGATGCTTCGGTATCCACTTTTCTAATTTCCGGATGATTGGCTAAGCCTAAATAATTATTCAAACTCCAAATAATCATTTCTTTTCCACGAAACATCATTCTACTGTTGATTTCACCTTCTAATTTTGGGAAAGAGAAATAACCATGTGCTCTTTCTCTATGCTGACCAAGAGGTCCATAATTCTTTACTAATTTCTCGAAAATATCTGCCATATTATTTTAGATTTAAGATATTAGATGTAAGATGTAAGATGTTGTTTTTGGTTTTTTTATTTATGTTAACCATTGAATATTTACTGCTATTTTAGTTTGCAAAGTTAACTTATTGATTGAAGCAAACAAGTTTTGATTTTTGGTGAGATGATTTTAGCGAATTAATACAATGGTTCCTTTTTTTGTAATTGTATTTCCCAAAAAATCTACACCTTGAGTGGTGTAAATAAAAGTTCCAGAATCTTGTAATTTGCCATTTATTCTACCATTCCAACCTGCACCAATTGTTGTGGTGCTAAATATTAATTGACCTAAACGATTATAAATATTAAAATAATCCAGTTTAGTAAGGCCAACTGCTAGAGGCCTAATTACGTCGTTTCTTCCATCTCCATTTGGAGAAAATGCAGAGGGTACAAAAATTTCAGGTGCAGTTTTAAAAACGGTAACTTTTATCTGATCTGTTGCAAAACATCCTTCTTTAGTAAATGCTTTAGCAATTAAAAAAATGCTATCGTAATTAGTTAGAAAAGTTGCAATAGGATTTTGAATATTGATGTTATTTAAATTACTAATTGCAAAACCCGGATTTGCTGACCATATAAAACTTTTATTTGTATTATCAACAACATTTGCAAAAAGCTGTAAAGGTTGATTAATAACAATAGTTGTATCGTTACCAATATTTACAGTAAATGGCTGTATAACATTTACTGTAACAGTATCTGAAACAGATTTTAAACAACCTGAAGAATTAAATGCAGTAAAAATATATCTTGTTGTACTATCTGGTGTTGCAATAGGGTTTAAGCTAAATGGGTTATTTAAAGAATTTGTAGGACTCCACTTAAAATTTTCACTAACATTTCTTCCATGAATCATTACACTTTCTGTTCTACAAATTGATGTATCAGTAAAAGCAGTTGCTTGAGGATATGGGAAAGTGAAAAGTGTAATAGAATCTCTATCTTGACATTTACCTAAATTGGCTTTTACATAATATTTAGTAACAGGATCAACTGGAACAGCTTTTGGAAACTTTAAAGTAGAATCGTTTAAAGTTGAAGCAGGAGTCCATAAATAACTTAATGCAAAACTGTTTGTTGTAAATGTGAAAGTGTCTGTTAAACATACATTAGCATTTGGACCAGCATCTACAGTAATAAAATCAAGCACATTAACTGTTATAGAATCTTTGTTTATACAACCATTATCAGAAACAGTTAAAACATATGTTGTGGTATCTTTTGGAAAAGTAATTGGGTTTAATGAATTCTGGTTGAGAATATTATAGTTTGGTGTCCATAAAAATGTTGTACCATTTGATGTTGCACGTAATGGTACAGTATCAATGCTGCAAATTAAAGTATCTCTAAAAGCTATATTAATGCTGGGTTTATCTAAAACATTTACAACTTTTGTAACAGTATCTTCACAGCCCTTTGAACTTCTTGCGTAGAGTAAAGCAGTTCTTTGTCCTGATGTAGGATAAGTGTAGGATGGATTTTGAAGTGTTGAAGTATCAGTGTTTACAGTGGTTTCACCAAAATCCCAATGTAAACTATCTACAAATCCATATTGAGCAAAGGTTGTATTCTTGAATAAAAAAGGATTTTGATAGCAATAACCTGTAACAGTAAAACTGGGAACAAAGCCAGGAAAAATTTTCACAATTGCATTGGCAGAGTCTCTACAACCACCTGCAGTGGCAACAACTAATTTTAAATTATAAACACCAGTATCTGCATAAGTATGAGGTGGGGTAGGAACAGTATCTGTATTCCCATCTCCAAAATACCATTTATAAGATGTAATTCCTGCAGCACTTGATTCGTTTTTAAATTGTAAATTAAATCCATCACAGGTAACATAAGTAGGATTTAGCTTTGCTGCTGAAAGTTGACAATTAGCAACATTAATATGAATTTCTTTTTTGGTAATGCCTATGTTTATTCCATTTCTAAATTCCATTACACAAACTGCTATAACATAATCACCAGTAGTATTTGGTGCAATACCAGAAATTAATCCTGTTTTTGGATTAATAGTAACTTGTGAACCTAAAGGAGAACTTCCTGAATATCCTTGAATATAATTTATTGGCTGATATGGTGGATTTGCTGGAGGATTTGGTTGAGCTCCACCACTGCCTGCATTACCACCTTGTAAGCCATCACAAAAAGTATATACTAAAGAATCGCCATCTAAGTCAGTTGCAGAAAAATCAAAAGTGAATGGTGTTGTTTTACAAATAATAACAGTATCTTTCTGTTGAAAAATGAGGCTATTATTATTTGAATAATTATTGTTTAAAATATTAGAAGGTATGCTATTAAAATAAGTAACTCCAACAGTGCTAGAACCTACTACATTATTTATACCAGCTATTCTACAACATCTTTGAACAGCTAAAAGATATCCTGCATCATTAAATGGTAAATTTACTGTAACAACATAAGCATCAATTCTATAACAAACAGAACCGGGTGCTGGTGTTGGATTGATGCAAGGATCAAATGTTGTAATGCTTGGTCTATCTGTAAAAGATAATGGAACTGTTAAGTTTTGTAAGAGGTTGTTGTTGGCCCCATCAAAAATGCCTAAATATATTTGTTGATCAATTTGTGCACCAACTGATGAACAAGAGAGGTATTGTCTTACAGTAATTTTATATCTGTTTGTTCTTGCAACTGAATCGGTGCTAACATATTCGTATTGAATCCAACCACCTTTTAAATGATTAGAAAAACCATACTGCTGTAAACAAACCATAAAAATGCAAAATGCAAATAGCTTTCTCATCATATTATATCATCAATTCCATTCATTAAAGCCTAAAAATATCGAATATATTCTAACCTAAAACTTTAATATTTTTTTTAAAGGAATTATAACAATTAGGTTGTAGACTTTCATTCTGTATTTTTGTGCTAAACAATTTATTAAATGAAATTTTTTTTCAGCATTCTATTCTGCTTAATTTATAGTGTTGCAAGTGTTGCACAACCCCAAAAAATAAACATTGCAAATAATGTTTTCGCAACAAAACCTCTTTCTTCACCCAAATTAGTTGTAGGAATTGTTATTGATCAAATGCGTTGGGATTATCTGTATCGTTTTCAACCATTATTTGCTGCAAATGGTGGATTTAAACGAATGATGAACGATGGTTTTAATTGTAACAATACTTTAATACCCTACACACCAACAGTTACAGCTTGTGGCCACACTTGTGTTTATACAGGCTCTGTTCCTAATATTCATGGTATTACTGGAAATAATTGGTGGGATAAAGCAGCTAATAAAGAAATGTATTGTACAGAAGATAAATCAGTTTATGCAGTTGGTAATTCAAAAGGCGATGCAGGAAAAATGAGTCCTAAAAATATGCTTACAACAACTATAGGAGATGAGTTAAGATTAGCAACAAACTTTAAAAGTAGAGTAATAGGTGTTGCATTTAAGGATAGAGGAGCAATTTTACCTGCAGGTCATAGTGCTAATGCAGCTTATTGGTATGATAGAGGCACGGGTGAATTTATTTCAAGCTCACATTATATGAACACTCTACCAAAATGGGTTAATGATTTTAATACAAGAAAAATAGTTGACTCATTTTATACTTTAGGTTGGCAAACTAAATTAAATAAAGAAACCTATTTACAATATTGTACTGAAGATGTAAAAGAATATGAAAACAAAGCATTTGGTAAAGATGCTCAAGGTTTTCCTTACAACAATTTAGCACAGTTTATTAATAAAGATTATAACAAAATTATTAGTACCCCTTTTGGCGATAAAATTATTATAGAATTAGCAAAATCAGCTTTATTAAATGAAAAATTCGGTGCAACAAATGCAACTGATATGTTAACTATAAGCTTTTCAAGCCCCGATTATGTAGGCCATAATTTTGGTCCAAATAGTTGGGAGGTATTAGATGCTTATGTAAGATTGGATGAAGAATTAGGGAAGTTTTTTGATTTTTTAAATGCACAATATGGTAAAGGAAATTATTTGTCTTTTTTAACCGCAGACCATGCTGTTGCTCATGTTCCAGGCTTTATGCAAGAACATAAATTACCAGCTGGAGTATTTGATGATAGAGCAGCAGAAAAAGAAATGAATGCTTTATTGTTGAATGAATTTGGAGCAAGTCGTTTAATAGTTTCATCATCAAATTTTCAAATCTCTTTAAATCATTATAAAATCGATTCATTAAAACTTGATAAAGAAAAAATAACCCAATGGATTATACAATATTTAAAATCAAAAGATGAAATAGTGAATGCTTTTGAACTAGATGATTTAATGGAACAACCCATGAATAAAACAGTTAGAGAAATGTTGGCCAATGGTTATTTTTCTGGAAGGAGTGGAGATATTCAATATATTTTAAAACCAGGATTTATTGATGGCATGAGAACAGGTACAACTCATGGTTTATGGAATCCTTACGATACACATATTCCTTTATTGTGGTATGGCTGGGGTATTAAAAAAGGCAGCACACACCGAGAAACTTATATGACAGATATTGCAGCTACAGTTGCAGCTTTGTTAAAAATACAAATGCCCAATGGATGTATTGGTAAAGTAATTACTGAAGTAATGCAGTAGATTAATTTCAGTATTTCGGAAATGTGTCTAATGTTGTTATGGTATTGTTTTCAAACTTCCACAATAAAGTAGTTGTACCATTACTTAAGCACAAATAGGGAGCTTGTATTTTACTATTATAAGCTAAAGTTTGTTGTAAAGTTGATGAAGAAATAACAACGTCTGTTTGTTTACATTCAATAATCATCCAAGGCATAGCATCTTTATAAATAACTATGTCAAATCTTTTTTTTAATTCCCCTACTTGAATTTCTTTTTCAATTGCAAATAATGAACTCGGGTATAAATATTCTGTTTGTAAATATTTAATAATATGTTGCCTTACCCATTCTTCAGGTGTAAGCATGATCCATTTATTTCTGATAGCATCATAAATAAAGTCTTTATTTTTTACTTGTTTAAACTTAAAATCATATTTTGGAAAAACTATATTTATCACGCTATACAACTTATTTATTGTGGAAGTTTGAAAACAATACCATAACA
>JANLVQ010000077.1:0-3470 GCA_031364085.1 Chitinophagaceae bacterium | reverse complement strand
ATTACAGAAACTTTCAAAAAAATTAATGCTGAAGAAACTTTGTTTTTAATTGCATCAAAAACATTTACTACACAAGAAACCATGACCAACGCTCATTCTGCAAGAGATTGGTTTTTAAGTGTTGCAAAAGATGAACAACATATTGCCAAACATTTTGTGGCTTTAAGTACTAACGAAAAAGCTGTTGTAAATTTTGGAATTGATAAAGAAAATATGTTTGAGTTTTGGGATTGGGTGGGTGGAAGATTTTCTTTATGGAGTGCTATTGGTTTATCTATTGCATTAACCATTGGCTATAAAAATTTTGATGATTTATTACAAGGTGCTTTTGAAGTTGATGAACATTTCAGAATGGAAAGTTTTGATAAAAATATTCCAGTAATCATGGCTTTGTTGGGTATTTGGTATGTGAATTTTTTTAAAGCTAATAGTGAAGCTATTTTGCCTTACGATCAATATATGCACAGGTTTGCAGCTTATTTGCAACAAGCCAATATGGAAAGCAATGGGAAATCTGTTGATAGAAATGGAAACGAAATAAATTATAAAACTGGACCAGTAATTTGGGGAGAACCTGGTACTAATGGTCAACATGCATTTTACCAACTCATTCATCAGGGTACAACATTAATACCATGCGATTTTATTGCTCCTGCTATTTCTCACAATAATCTTGGCGATCATCATCAAAAATTAATTAGTCATTTTTTTGCACAAACAGAAGCATTATTAAATGGAAAAACGAATGAAGAAGTTGTAGCAGAATTAAAAGCTCAAAGAATGACTGAACAAGAGATTGAAGCCATCACTCCTTTTAAAGTTTTTACAGGTAATAAGCCAACCAATACTTTTTTAATAAAAAAAATAACACCTAAAACTTTAGGCAGTTTAATTGCATTTTACGAACACAAAATATTTGTGCAAGGTGTAATTTGGAATATTTATAGTTACGATCAATGGGGCGTTGAACTGGGCAAACAATTAGCCAATTCTATTTTACCAGAATTGCAAAACAATGAAACCATTGCTAGCCATGATGCTTCAACAAATGGTTTGATGAATAAATTTAAAGAGATGAGGGGATAGTTTAATGGTAGATGCTTTAAAATATTTCAGAAAAATAAATTAAAGTTTGGTGAAACACCAACCTTTAGAAAAAAAATAATTTTTATGATACCAGATTATCAATCATTAATGCTTCCACTTTTAAAGTTAGTAGCAGACAAACAAGAACACAAGTACAGAGATTTAATCGAAAATCTTGCTGTACAATTTCAAATTTCAGAAGAAGAAAGAAAAGAGCTTTTGGCAAGCGGAAATCAACCGATATTTGACAATAGAGTGGGTTGGGCAAAAACTTACTTAAAAAAAGCAGGACTTTTAGACTCCCCCAAAAGAGCAATTTTTAAAATAACTGAATTAGGAGTTCAAACTTTAAATAAAACTTTAGATAAAATAGATGCAAAATATTTAAGACAATTTCCTTCTTTTCTGGAATTTCAAAATGTTAGTAGAAGTGATGACGAAAAAGAAGAATTAATAATTCAAGAAAATATCGAAAATACACCTGAGGAAAACTTAGATAAATTTTATCAAAGAATTAGAAAAGAATTGGCAACAGAATTATTGAATAAAGTAATTGAACTATCTCCCACTTTTTTTGAAAGATTAGTTGTTGAACTTCTTGTTAAAATGGGATACGGCGGTTCGATAAAAGATGCTGGTAAAGCAATTGGAAAAAGTGGTGATGAAGGAATTGATGGAACAATTAAGGAAGATAAACTTGGGTTAGATATAATTTATATTCAAGCAAAAAGATGGAAAATTGGAAATGTAGTGGGTAGACCTGATATACAAAAATTTGTTGGAGCATTAGCAGGACAAGGTGCCAAAAAAGGAATTTTTATAACTACTTCAAATTTTACAAAAGATGCATTAGATTACACACCAAAAAATGAAACGAAAATCGTTCTCATTGATGGAGTACAATTAGCACAATTAATGATAGATTATAATCTTGGATGTAATATTCATCAGGTTTATGAACTTAAAAAAATAGATAGTGATTATTTTGGTGAAGAATAAATTAATTATTTAAATCGCTTCAACAGATTTTTCGTTCGTTCCTCACTCGAAATGACGTAGAAACTATTTTCAATTTTAAGTTAGTGGTTGGTGTCTCACCAACCACTAAGAAATTAATTAAGGTCGGTGAGACACCAACCTTTATCAAATAGAATATAACAAAATGAATTACGCTTCATTAGAACAATGTTTACTCGATTTAGAAAAAAATGGTCATCTTATTCGAATTAAAGAAGAAGTTGATCCATACTTAGAAATGGCTGCAGTACATTTAAGGGTTTTTGAAATGGGTGGTCCTGCCCTATTATTTGAAAATGTAAAAGGCAGTAATTATAAAGCAGCATCAAATATTTTTGGTTCATTAGAAAGAAGCAAATTTCTTTTTAGAAAAACTTTATCTTCTGTACAAAAACTCATTCACTTAAAATCAAATCCTTTAGAAGGATTAAAACATCCTTTAGATAATTTTTCTGTTGGCTTAGCTGCCTTAAAAGCATTGCCATTAAAGAATCCTATACGAAAACCCATTTTATATAAAGAAATAAAGATTAGCGATATTCCACAAATTCAGCATTGGAAAAAAGATGGAGGTGCTTTTGTAACCTTACCTCAAGTGTATACAGAAGATATTGATGCACCAGGCATCATGAAATCGAATTTGGGCATGTATCGAATTCAACTTTCAGGCAACGATTATGAGCCTAACAAAGAAATTGGATTGCATTATCAATTGCATAGAGGTATTGGTGTTCATCAAACCAAATCAAATAAAAAAGGATTGCCTTTAAAAGTGAGTTGTTTTGTAGGAGGGCCTCCTGCACATTCACTTGCTGCAGTAATGCCATTGCCAGAAGGCATTAGTGAAATGACTTTTGCAGGAGTTTTAGGAGGAAGAAGATTTAGATATTTTTATGAAGATGGATTTTGTATAAGTGCAGATGCAGATTTTGTAATTACAGGAGAAGTTTTTCCAAATGAAAATAAACCTGAAGGACCTTTTGGAGATCATTTAGGATATTATTCTCTACAACACGATTTTCCTGTAATGAAAGTGCATAAAGTGTTTGCTAAACAAAATGCAATATGGCCTTTTACTGTTGTTGGTCGTCCACCTCAAGAGGATACGAGTTTTGGTAATTTAATTCATGAAATTACTGGAGATGCAATTCCACAAGAAATTCCAGGGTTAAAAGAAATTCATGCTGTTGATGCTGCAGGTGTGCATCCTTTATTATTGGCAATTGGTAGTGAACGTTATACACCATTTGTACAAACAAAACAACCAGCAGAAATATTAACAATTGCTAATCATATTTTAGGTACAGGACAATTAAGTTTAGCAAAGTTTTTATTTATTACAGCAGATGAAACCAATCAACTTACAA
>JANLVQ010000150.1:0-4672 GCA_031364085.1 Chitinophagaceae bacterium | reverse complement strand
TTGGAATGATGCTGATAAAAGCTTTCCATTAAAAGAAACCAGCAGAGAAGTTTTTAAAAAATTTTGGAGTAACCCTTCTTATGGAGAAAACAATGAAGGAATATATACAAAGTTTACTTGGAATGATGTAGATATTTTTTTGTTAGATGATAGATGGTTTAGAAGCAATGATGGAATGCTTGATAGCATTAATGGTACTGTAAATAAAGAGAAAAAAATGTTTGGGAATAAACAAATGGAATGGCTAAAAAATGCTTTACTTCAAAGCAATAATAATAGTAATATAACTTTTAGAATTATTGCAACTGGAAGTCAGGTTTTAAACCCTGTGAGTCCTTACGATTGCTTTAGAAATTTCAGTTCAGAGTACAAAGAAATGATGGACTTTATTCTAGAAAATAATATTAATGGATTAGTTTTTTTAACTGGTGATAGACACCATAGTGAAATTATTAAAATTGATAGGGCTGACACTTATCCTTTGTATGATATCACTGCATCTCCTTTAACATCTGGATCTCACAAATTTGGTAAAGAAGAAAAAAATAATCCTTACAGAGTTGTTGGACTTGAAGATATGCAAAATTATTCGAAGGTTAGTTTTACAGGTGACAGAAAAAATAGGCTTATGAAAGTTGAATTCTTTAACCCTCAAGGAATTAAACAAATTGAATGGAGTGTAGGTATAAAAGATTTGAAAACTCCAAAATAATACAATTAAATAATTTTAACTAAAACGGCTTTTTTCCAAAAAGTCGTTTTTTTATTGCAATGTATTCATGGCTTTATGATAACTCATCATAAAAATAGCTCCTAAGTTTTTGTAAGGAGGAATATAATCGTCGAACTTTTCTTTAATTTCTGTTCTATTAGCAAATTTTTGCTCTAATACTTTCCAAACAGTTGGCCAGTATAAATTTTTGCCTTGTTTTAACTGTTCCATAATAATTTCAATTAAGGCACTATTAATGATTCCTGTGCCAATTTGCTTACTAGCTATAACTTGTGCTTGTGGCGAAATACTTAATACTTTACTTAAACTAAAATATCCTCCACAACTACCCAATAAAACTAACTTAGCATAAGAAGTAATTTGATTGATACTTGATTTTACATAATAACTATGCCCTCGATGTATTGCTAATGTTGGATAAATATTTAAAGAGTCGAGATAGTTATACAATTTAGATTGTGCTGCATCATCTAATCCATCTTCTTCATTTAAAGGTTTATTAGCATAAATAGTAATTGGAATACCATTTGTAGTGCTTACTTCTATCCAATCTTCCTTATTTAATATATGCCAACCATAACTTCTAAAATTATTTACGAAATTGCTAAAGACTGTTTTACCATCTTTATCTCCATAAAAAAATTGTTGAATATTAATTCTTCCTTTTGAATCTTTTAAGGAGCTATTATCTATTTGAAAAACAGTTGGAACATCGAATAAATTTAAAGTTTTTTTATTTTTTGACGAATCGATAGAATTGAATATTTGATATAATAAACCATAAATTACTTTCCCTTTTTTGTTATCAGTAGTCTTGAAATTATTGTAATTGTTAACTACCTCTGCCAAAATAATTTTTTTAATAGTACTATCTTTAATACTTGCATAAGAATCAGCAACATTTACAGCTTCTTCCAAACCCCAGTATTGTTCTAAATTATTACTAAAGCTCTTCATTAAATTTTCTGCAACAGGTTTATCCATCTTTGCTAAAAAATTTTCCAAAACATTAAATGAAGCACACATTTTAATGAACTTTCTGTAATAAGCATAGTGTACTATTTTAAATAAACTATCGGTTTTTATTGTGCCTAAACCTTCAATTATTTTTGGATAAATTCCATTAATAAAACTGCTTGTATACACTTCCTCCTCTCCCATTACAGCTATAAAATACAGCTCTCGTGGAGTTAAGTTTTGAATTTTTGCAAATCGAATATTGGGGTTGGGCTCATCATGTAATGCATTGATTGGTGTGATGTATGTTTCTATTGCTTTAGCTTTTAATTTATCTACAAGCGTTTCAAATGCAAAAACTTTTACACCTTGTTGTTTTAAAACTTCATAATGTTCTTGTGTATTCACTAAAAGCTTAAAATAAGCTTCACTATTATTTATGGTTTTTCTAATAGAATCTAATGAAATGTTTTTTGCCAAAACATCATCTAAAAAAGGAAATAAAAATCTGCCATCTTTTGCATTGGCCATTTGTACAATAGTTGATATCATTGGCTCTTGAATACTTCTTATTTTATTTCCTAATGGAGTGTTTGCTGCAGCATAATTATACAGTTGCTGAGGATTTAAATAAGCAAACTCTGTAATTAAACTTTCTGCTTGTGGTAATTCTGGATAATTTTTTAAAATTTGTAAAGTTTTTTCGGGATTATGTTTACAAAGTTTATACACTAAAATAAGTTTACTAGTATCTAAACCTAGATTATCTTGAAGAGCGAAATTTGAAATTAAAATATTGCCAATTTCTAATTCATTTTCTTCAACTATAGATGAGATACTTTTAGATGCTCTATGCAATTGCATAGCATCGGCATAACTATTTATTAAATTTACTAAGTAAACTTTACTAATATTTTTATTACTATAATCTGTAATAAACTTCTGTAACATCTCTTCAACCCCACGTAACCATTTATATTTTTCGCCTTCCACTATTGTGTTATCAGTTTCTATTAAATATTGTAAATAATCTATTTTATTTTTTAAAACCGCTGTGGTATAAAGGTTAAAATCAGTATTATCACTTGCAATAAAAATAGAATCGCGTTTACAGGTTAATCCTACAATTTCACGTTGAGAAACATCAATTTTATCATGAAATATTTTTCTAATAGTTGGAATATTCGGAGAATCGAATTTCCATGCTTGAGCAAAGGCATTGCAACAGCCAGTTAAACTAAAAATAAATACAACTAAAAATTTCATCATGCAACACAAAATTACATGAACAAGTGGTTAACAATAACTTAATATTAATAATCCTATTCATAGCATACTAAGCTTAATTTTGTGTAAATTCAATTTATAATGGAGACAGAACCAAAAAAAATATTGATTGCAGACGACGAATCAGATATTGTAGAAATTATTGGATTTAATTTAGAAAAAGAAGGATTTACAATTTTTACTGCAAAAGATGGCAATGAAGCCATTAATAAAGCCCAACAAATACAACCCGATTTAATAATTTTAGATGTAATGATGCCATATAAAAATGGTATTGAAGTATGTACCATTTTAAGACAACATCCTAACTTAAATGAAGTGCCTATTATTTTATTAACAGCAATAAATGATGAGCAAACACATATTAAAGGATTAGAATCGGGTGCTGATGATTATGTAAATAAACCTATTAGTCCAAAAGTGTTAGTAAGCAGAGTAAAATCTTTATTGCGAAGAACTAATATTGTAAGCATCAATAATATTATTGAAATCGGAGACTTTACTATTGATTCAGATAAGTTTTTAGTTACCCACCAAAATGAAACTATTGTTTTAGCTAAAAAAGAATTCGAATTATTTAGATTACTTGCATCAAAACCAGGAAGGGTTTTTTTAAGAGATGAAATTTTGAATATTGTTTGGGGAAGTGAAGTAATTGTTGGTGATAGAACTATTGATGTTCATGTAAGAAAAATTCGTCAGAAAATTAAAGCAGATTGTATAGCTACTGTTAAAGGTGTAGGCTATAAATTTGAAGTAGCATAAATTAAAATGTTTAAAACAAAAAATATATCTGTTCAATACCTGAGTTTTATTGCATCATTGTTTATCTCAATAGTTGTTGGGCTATTAATTGGGGTTTTTACTGAAAATATTTTTGTAGCCACAGGTACATTCATTTTTTTACTCATTAGTATATTTTTATTTCTACGATATATTCTCAACTGGTATATTTATAGAAAAATTAAATTAATTTATAAACTCATTTATACAACTAAGGCCAATAAAAAGGTTGAATCTTATTACAAATATATTTTACCAAAAAAAAATATTGATGAAGTAAGTGATGAGGTAGAAGCCTGGGCTACACAACATGCTACAGAAATTGAAATGGCCAACAGAAACGAAGTTTTTAGAAAAGAGTTTTTACAGAATTTATCTCATGAATTAAAAACACCAATTTTTGCCATACAAGGTTATTTGGAAGCTGTAATTCCAGAAATTGAAAACAATACAGTAAGCAAAAAATTTTTAAATAGTGCATTCAAAAATGTAGAACGAATGGTGCATTTAGTAGATAATTTAGATGAGATCAGCAGATTAGAAACTGGTGATCAACCATTAGATAAAACTAAATTTATTATTCAAGATTTGTGTAATGAAGTGTTTGAAGATTTATCGATAAAGATGAAGGAATTAAATATTAAAGCACAAATAAAGCAAGGCTGCGAAAACCCCATTACAGTATTTGCCGATAAAGAAAAAATTCGTCAGGTATTAACTAATTTAGTTGTTAATGCTTGTAAATATGGCAAACAAGATGGTGGAATTTTTGCAGGAATATACAAAACTGATGATACAAATGTTTTGGTTGAATTAAGTGATAATGGTATTGGTATTGCCGAAGAACATTTGCCAAGAATTTTTGAAAGATTTTATAGAACAGATGCTGGTAGAAGTAGAAATACTGGTGGT
>JANLVQ010000145.1:0-35607 GCA_031364085.1 Chitinophagaceae bacterium | reverse complement strand
CTTGACGCGCGTACTGGCATAAGCTTCAGTCCCGCTGGGGATGACAAAATTTGCGGTGAAAGGGTTGATATTTTTTTCGATCAAGATCGAGATTTTGAAGCAAAAGAACCAACTGAGCAAAAACCTGCATCACTGCAACCTTGTGCATTTACAAATTGAAATATGATAACAGCTATTGCTACTAATATTAATTTTTTCATAATTTTTATTGATGGTTATTTATTTTGTAAAACAGCAATTACCATTCCTCTCAAAAACTGTTCCATTTCTTCCATGCTTTTAATTTCACTTACAACAAGTAAGAAATTTTTAGCAACCTGTTTTAAATGAGCCTTGTTTGTTGAGGTTTGAAGATAGTTTAAAATATTTTTAAATAAGTCACTTTCAAAATAGGGGCTATCATTTTTATTAATGAAGTAACATCGCATAGTACTTTCTTTCAGACTCATTTTTTCAAATCCAAGCTTTACTGCATGCCATCTACAACGAACAGTAGTAAATAAATCTTCGACTGTTTTGGGTATAGGTCCAAAACGATCTAACATTTCTTTGTGAAAGTTTAAAAGCTCTTCTTCATTTTCGCAATTATCTAATCTGGTATAAAGCGATAATCTTTCAGTAATACTTTCAACATAACTATCTGGAATAAGAATTTCTAAATCTGTATCAATGGTGCAATCTGTAACATAATCATCTTGCTTAGAAATTTCTTCTTGAAATAAATCTTTAAAATCTGTTCTCTTTAATTCTCTAATGGCTTCATTTAAAATTTTCTGATAGGTTTCAAAACCAATATCTGCCATAAAACCACTTTGCTCTCCACCTAACATATTACCAGCACCACGTATATCTAAATCTCTCATGGCAATTTGAAATCCACTTCCTAAATCACTAAATTGTTCTAATGTTTGTAACCGTTTTCTACTATCAGTTGGTAAAGTACCTAATGGTGGAGCTAATAAATAACAAAAAGCTTTTTTATTACTTCGTCCAACTCTTCCTCTTAATTGATGCAAATCACTTAAACCAAATTGATGAGCATTATTAATTACTATTGTGTTTACATTTGAAATATCTACACCACTTTCTACAATATTGGTACAAATTAATACATCATATTTTTTATCTATAAAATCTAAAATTCTTTCTTCTAATAAATCGCCTTCCATTTGTCCATGTGCATAAGATATAGATAAATCAGGGCATTGAGCCTGAATCATGGCTGCCATTTCACTTAAACCTTTAACACGATTGTGTATGAAGAAAACTTGTCCACCTCTTGAAGTTTCATAATAAATAGCATCTCTAATAAAATCAATATTAAATACTTGAATTTCTGTTTGTATAGGTTGACGATTTGGAGGAGGTGTGTTGATAATACTTAAATCTCTTGCACCCATTAAACTAAATTGTAGTGTTCTTGGAATGGGCGTTGCCGTCAAGGTCAAACTGTCAACATTTGTTTTTAGAAGTTTTAATT
Organism: Chitinophagaceae bacterium; assembly: GCA_031364085.1. Taxonomy (GTDB): domain Bacteria; phylum Bacteroidota; class Bacteroidia; order Chitinophagales; family Chitinophagaceae; genus CAIVPM01. The sequence goes on along the minus strand of JANLVQ010000145.1, from coordinate 34,127 downwards.
TTTCTTTATGTGCAACACCAAATTTTTGTTCTTCATCAATTACCATTAAACCTAAGTTTTTAAACTTAGTGTCTTTACCTAATAAACCATGTGTGCCAATAATAATATCAATTTTTCCTTCTTCTAATTTTTGTAAAGTAGCTTTTTTTTCTTTGGATGATCTAAAGCGATTGATATAATCTACTGTAACAGGAAAATCTTTAAAACGTTCAGAAAAAGTTTGAAAGTGTTGATAGGCTAAAATAGTTGTTGGTACTAGAACTGCAGCTTGTTTGCCATCAACAACAGTTTTAAAAGCAGCACGTATAGCCACTTCTGTTTTACCAAAACCAACATCGCCACAAACCAATCTATCCATTGGTGCAGGGCTTTCCATATCTTTCTTTACATCAGCAACTGCTTTGGCTTGATCTGGAGTATCTTCATAAATAAAACTAGCTTCTAATTCAATTTGCATGTAATTATCTGGTGTATGGGCAAAGCCTTGCTGTGCTTTACGTTGAGCATATAGTTTAATTAAATCAAATGCAATTTCTTTAACTTTTGCTTTTGTTTTTTCTTTAAGTTTATTCCAAACATCACTACCTAATTTATTAATCTTTGGTTCTGTTCCATCTTTACCAGTGAACTTAGAAATTTTATGTAGAGAATTGATATTTACATAAAGTATATCACTATCCTTATAAATTATTCTTACTGCTTCTTGTAATTTACCATTGATATCTAATTTTTGTAAACCACTATACCTGCCCACACCATGATCTATGTGAGTTACAAAATCTCCAGGCTGTAAGTCACGTAAGGTTTTTAATGTAAGAGCTTTATTTTTATTAAAAGCTTGCTTAACCCTATATTTATGATAACGTTGAAAAATTTGATGATCGGTGTAACAAACAATTTTTAATTCATCATCAATAAAGCCTTCATGAATTGCAGTTGCAATGGGAACGAAATTGATTTCTGTTGTTAGGTCTTTAAAAATGGTATAAAGTCTTTCTAATTGTTTGGCTTGTTCTGCAAATAAATAAATCTCATAACCATTGGCTTCATAAGATTTTAAATTGCTGATGAGCATTTCAAAATTTCTGTTGAAAGAAGGTTGTGGCTTTGTTAAATGTTGAATGATGAATGATGAATGTTGAATTCCAAATTCCAAATTCCCAATTCCAAACTGCTCCTTACTTCCAAACTCAACAATAGTTCTGTTTTGTAACTGTTGTTCTAAAGTTGTAATTGGTACAAAATCTTCTAATTTAATTTCTTTTACAATTTTCGTATCATCAATATCATCTTCTGACGAATTACTACTGTTGACTGTCGTTAGTTGACTGTTAACAAACAACGATAATGCCTCCTCTTGTAGTTCAATGGTTTCTTTAATAATATCCCAATCTTTCAACCAAACAATAGTGTTATCGGAAAGGTATTCTAATAAAGTAATTTTTTCGTTACTTTCAAATTGTGTTTCAACATTAGGGATGATTGAAACTTGTAAAATTTTTCTTTCACTCAGCTGAGTTTCTGGATCAAAAATTCTGATACTATCAACTTCATTACCAAACAATTCTACTCTGTAAGGTTTATCATTTCCAAAAGAATAAATATCTAATATTCCACCACGTAATGCAAACTGACCAGGTTCATAAACAAAATCTGTTCTTGAAAAGCCATACATCACAAACAACTCCATAATGCCATCTAAATTGATGGTATCATTAACTTTGATGAGAATGATATTGCTATTTAAAGTAGATGGAATTACTACTTTTTCAAATAAGGCTTCGGGATAAGTAACAATAATTTTTTTATTTCCACCAAAAGAAAGTTTGGTTAGCATTTCTGTTCTCAACATAACATTAGAAGAGTTGAGTAACTTAAAATTCTTTTTGTTTTTGTAAGATGATGGATAATAAAATAAATCTAATGCCTGAGTGAGATTTTCTAAAGAATTATGAAAATAAGCTGCTTCTTCTGCATCATTCAATACTATTAAATGGTTGAGGTTGGAAGATTGCTCATTTGCAAAAACTGCACTCACTACAAATTCAATTGAACTACCTTGTAAATTTTTGAGAAATATTTTTGAATTTTCTCCCTCTCCTTTGGAGAGGGTTGGGGTGAGGCTTTGAGCATTAGATAGCTGCTCCACCAATTGTTTTAGGTGGGGGGATGATAGAAATTTCTCCTGCAACACACTCAAGTTCATAAAGAGCTGCAAATATACAGTTCAGAAAATGAAGCTTTAAAACAATGAAATAATTAAAAAAATTCTTTTAGGATAATGTGTATTTAATATTCTAACAAAAGACTATTTATTTAGTTTTGTAAATCACACAGTGAATTAAACAATATAATTTGTTTAATGAGAACGTTTATTATTAAATACAAGTGGATAATTTTATTGATACTTATTCAATTTTTAATACAACTTTCACCAAGGTTTATTGAAAATAAAAGAATAGTAAATTTGATTCAATCTTTATATTTAAGTATTTTATTTACAATTGTAATACTGCTAGGTTATCTTAAATACAAGGGAAAAAAATTAAATTATAAGCATATAATTTTTGTAATAGCTGTCTCAATTATTGCCTTAGTATTGGGTAGGGTTGTTTTCAATTTATTTAGATAATAAAACTAAATAGAAAATTTTTCTATTGATAGTGTCGACACCTACCAAAAAGATTTTACAACCCAGTAGTTACAGTTGCACTTCCATCGGCATTTAATGTCATCAATAAACCTTTATTAGGCACCCAAAATCTGTACACTTTAGTAGTAATAGATTGGCCATTTGTCATTCCAAAATTGTTCAAAATTCCTGGTATTAAAGCATTAATAATAAAATTTGATGATGAGTATGTGTTTTTTATTGTAGTTGTATATTCTTGAACAATTGTTTGTAATGAATCGGAATAGCCTTTAATTTTTAATGTACCCCAACAAATATTTTTACTATTCACTTTTGTTTCTTGGTTTATGGTTAAAGGGCCAGTTATTGGAGTTGTTAAAGGTGGAGTTGGAGGAATTGTAACAACTGCATTTAAGTTAGACAAACAAGTTTGGTTTGAACTATCGCCATATTTAATTGGGAAATTTGCTAAAATTTGTATTGGATTTTTTTTTACTGCTTGTTTTGGAATACCTGCTGTTCCTGTGCCTGCAACAGAGATAGTAAATGCATTGTAATCATCGCCCATTAAACTCCATTCGTTTGAATTGGCTTTATAATATCTGAATAATGAAATGTTTTGACCAAATAAAGAATCTTTAAATCCGATAGTATAAATTGCTCCAGGAAAATCAATAAGATTTGTTGGAGATTTTAAAGTGTCACTCCATGGAATTCCATTAGGAACGTTTGCATAATTAAATAAGATATTAGTACCTAGTATTGGTATTTTGATGATGCCAGAATCTAATCTATAGTTGTTGAGTTTAGCACCAGGCAAATGACTATTAACAAACGCTGTGCTAGTAACTTGTAATGTTGAACTTCCACCAGAACCATTATCAGATTTACTGCAAGCTTGAATTAAGCATATTGATAGAATAAAAACAATTGTTACAATTTTATTCATTGATATTTTTTTGATGGTTAAAAGTAAAGCAATTTCTTACTACTTGTAATTAAAAATTAAATAATTTAGAAAAAGTCTTTTACTAACTACTAAAGACTCTTAATCACTTCCAGCATTTTATTTCCCTTGGCAATAATTTGCTCTTCTGTCCACAATAAACTAATGGCAGTTGAAATGCATCTGCTCATTACAACATCACTGGTACTGAAGTTTTGGTGGTTCAGTTTTTCTAAACTTTCTTTTTGAGCTGTTGATAATGGATACAAGCTTTTAGCATTTTTTAAGTGATCCCATTTTTTTATGTAATGCCAATTGTTATCGTACCAATAAAAATTTCCAGCCATTATATTTTGTGCTTTCATTGCAGCAGCAAAAGCTCTGGTTTTTTCTTCGGTTGGTAAAAACCAACTTAAAAAAGTGCAACTATCACCTTCAATATCTTGTACATTTCTAAAACTAATTTCAGGAACTGTTGACAGAATATCTTTCAATATTTTACAATTCTTTCTTTGAATGGCTAAAAATGTATCTAACTTTTTAATTTGTGCTAAACCAACTGCAGCATGTAATTCACTAATTCTAAAGTTATATCCTAAAAAAGGATGTAGGTCTGCACCTCTATCAATTCCTTTATGGTCGTGACCATGATCTGTATATGCATCACAATTTTCATAAATAGTTTTGTTGTTCGTCATCACTACACCACCTTCAGCACAAGTAATGGTTTTTACAAAATCGAAACTAAAAGTTCCTGCATCGCCAATTGTACCCACATGTTTGCCTTTATAAGTTGCACCAATACTTTGGCAAGCATCTTCTAATAATAATAAATGATGTTCTTTACAAATTTGTTGTAGTGCATCCATATTAGCCATGCTACCACACATGTGTACCGGCATAATACATTTTGTTTTTGGAGTAATAGCTTTTTTTACTGCATCAGGGTTGAGTGTTAAGGAATCATCCACATTAACCAACACAGGTATAGCACCAACACTAAGCACAGCTTCGAAACTTGCAACAAAAGTGAAGGCTGGCATAATTACTTCATCTCCTGCACCAATACCTAAAGCTGCAAAAGCAGTAGTTAAAGCTGCTGTTCCACTACTAGTAAGTTGTGCATATGGCGTACCAAAAGTTGTACAAATTTCTTGTTCTAATTCTTGCGATTTCCACATACCTTTTCTGGCAGCATCAAAACCATAACGCATTAAAATTCCTGTTTCTAACACATCATTCACTTCTTTTCTTTCTTCTGCTCCAAAAAATTCAAATCCTGGCATAAAATATTTTTTGATGATTTTCAGTTGCAAATGTAGAACTTGCTGTAATATGCTTATTCTAAAGTTTTTTCTAAAAAAAAGTTAAGGATTGGGTTAAACTTGGCTGATAGAATAGCTGTTATTAATATTACAGTCTAAAAATTAATTTTGTATAAAACACTTTTACTCGTTTTGTTTTTACTAACTTCTTTTATTGTTTTGGCTCAACATAAAAAAGAAAGTTATGTTACAGTGAGTGGAACTGTTTATGATATTTCTGCACGACTACCTATTGAAGCAGTTGCAGTATTAAGTACTTCTGGTAATGGCACTTTAACTGATAGTTTAGGTAAGTATAGTTTCACAGTTAAAACTTCAGACTCAATTTGGTTTAGTATGCTCGGGAAAACTACAGTAAAATTTCCTATTGATACCATAGCTAATTTGGAGCAATTTAATATTATGATTCATGTAAAAGTTACTGAATTGCCAGAAGTAAGGGTAAGAAATAAAAATTACAAATTTGATTCATTAGAGAATAGAAGAGATTATGCTAAAATATTTAACTTTAAAAAACCCAGTTTGGTGTTGAGTGAAAATAGAAATTATAGTCCAGGTTCTGTTTCAGTTGGATTTGACTTGCAAGAAATTATTAATATGTTTCGATTTAAACGAAACCGAAGCTTAGCTGCTTTGCAAAAACGATTGTTACAACAAGAAAGAGATAAATATATTGATAGCAGATTTACTAAGTCGTTTGTAAGAAAACTTACCAAATTAGAATCGCCTGGCTTAGAAAAATTTATGATCAGTTATAGACCAGATTATGAGATTATAACCAGTTTAAATGATTTAGAATTTGGATATTTAATTCAAAAAGCTTTTGAAGAATATAAGGAAGAAACTAAAAAAATAAACCATCAAAAATAATTTATTATGAAAAAAAATATTCCAACTATTGTATTGTTTTCAGTGTTCTTATTTTTTATTTTACAAATCTTAGTAAAAATTAATAATACAGATAAAACAAAGAAAGCATGTAGTAATCAAACATCTCCAAATACAAATCAATCAGATGATCAAGTGATATTGAATTCATTAAATAAATTCATTGTAAATTTATAATGCAGTGTTGGTATAGTATTTGTTTTTAAATTTTTAAAATTTTGTATAATGAAAAAAATACTTCTAATATTATGTTCTTTTTGTTTAATAAACTTTTCTTTTTCGCAAACCGACAGTACTCCAAATTCAACTGTGGATACCATTCAAGTTGGGGTTTACAAAATTCCAAATAAAACCTACTCATCATCTGATGAGGCAAATCCAAAAAGAAAAAGACATACTACTGATATTGTTTTTGGCTATAGTAGTAAACGAAAACAATCTAATGTAAGTACAAGTTGGTGGATTCTTGATTTAGGGTTTGCAAACTATCGAGATCAAACCAATTATCCTGTAGCTCAATCTGGAAGCTATTTTCAAACGTATAAAAATGGAATGGTTGATGCAAGAAGTATGAGCTTAATCAACAAAAAATCATCCAATGTCAATATTTGGATTTTTATGCAAAAACTTAATATTTCAAAGCACCAACTTAATTTAAAATATGGCTTAGGTTTAGAAATGTATAATTATCGTTTCGAAAATAGTTTAAGCTACAGAAAAGATCCTTTTAGTCAAATATTCAATGACTCTATTGCCTTTTCTAAAAATAAATTATATGTAGGTTATTTAACTGTGCCAGTTATGATTAATTTTTCTCCTAATCCAACAAAGAAAAAAAGTATTAAATTAAGTGCTGGTATGAGTTTTGGATATTTATTAAATAGTCGAAACAAACAAATTAGTAATGAAAGAGGTAAACAAAAAATTAGTGGAAACTTCGATCTAGAACCTTTTCGAGTAGCAACTATTGCTGAATTGGGATTGGGTCCTGTTACTTTATATGGAAGTTACAGTTTAAATTCATTACATAAATACAGTACAGGATTGCAACAATATCTATACGCAATAGGGATTAGGTTAACTAATAGATAAAACAATTTATGTTTGATAAAGCATTTCAATAATTGGAAATGCTTTTTTTCTTCTAGCCATAATACATTTGCAACATGAATAAGTTTTTAATAGGTTGTTTTATTCTTGTTTTATCATCTTGTATAACTTTTGATGTATACGAAAAAAATCATCTATTCCCAACTCAAAATTGGAAAAGCTCTGATACTCTAAATTTTGCATTTGACGTGACTGATACTAGTAGTTATCATAATTTTTATTTTGTGTTAAGGCATCAAGAAAGATATCCATTCAAAAATATTTGGGTTGAGGTACAAGTAACAGATCCAGATACCACCACTGTGATTAAAAGAGAATTTACTTTAGCCGATAATAATAAATGGCTTGGCAGCACTGTTGATGATATTACAGATCATAGATTAATTTTTAATCCACAACCCATTCGTTTAAAAAAAGGCTCTTACAATTTTACCATCAAACAACTAATGCGTGTTGATCCATTGCCTTATGTGTTAAGTGCAGGAATTCGAGTTCAAAAAGTTACTCTTTAATGAAAGCATTACAAAAACATAAACTTGCTTTTGTTTCCATTACCTATTGGTTTTTGTTGTTATATATTATTGCAGCATTATTGTGGTGGTTTATAGCATTAAACAATCAAAATGTAGCAATGGCAAAAATGTCATTAGCCGAACTCAATGTAACTGATGTTGATTATAGTGAAAAGGTGAGTAAAATTGAAGAATTTCGAAATAGAAAAACTGCACAATATTTAGGAGAAGGCATTACCTTTTTTTTTGTAATCATGATTGGTGCTGTAATTATATTTAGAGCAACACGTAAACAAATAAAATTTTCTGAAAGTCAGCAAAATTTTATGATGGCAGTTACTCATGAACTTAAAACACCTATTGCTATTACTCAATTGAATTTAGAAACCATTAAAAAAAGAAATTTAAGTGATGAGCTAAGAGAGAAGATGATTGATGATGCTTTGAAAGAAGTAGCACGATTAAATAATTTATGCAATAATAGCTTATGGGCTGCTCAATTAGATGCTGGCTCATATATATCAAAAAAAGAGGAAATTAATTTGAGTGAAATTATCTCAAATTGTGTGTTGAAATATCAAAAAGATTTTGCAGCGTTTTCATTTAAAATAAATATTCAAGATAATATTTTTTTGAAAAGTGATATTTTGATGATTGAAATTTTGATTAATAATTTATTAGAGAATGTGATAAAATATTCAACAATAAATAAATCGGTAGAAGTGAATTTAGTGTCTGAAAAAAAATCAGTAATACTCTCAGTTGCTGATCAAGGCACAGGAATTTTGGATGAAGAAAAAGATAAAATCTTTGAAAAATTTTACAGAAGTAAAAAAGCCATGAAAAATACAACTGGCTCTGGGTTAGGATTATTTTTATGTAAAAAAATTATGCAAAAGCATAATGGCGATATAATGGTTTTAGATAACCAAACTTCAGGGTCAATTTTTAAAGCAACATTTTATCATGTCTAATAAAAAAGCAAATATTTTGTTGGTAGAAGATGAGGTGAATATGCATCATACCATAAAACTGAATTTTGAATTAGAAGGTTATCAAGTAAGTTCAGCCTATGATGGAGTGCAAGCATTAAAGTTTATTGAATCGGAATATTTTGATTTAATTGTATTAGATGTGATGATGCCAGAGTTAGATGGAATAAGCGTTGTTGAGCATATTAAATTGAATAATATTGAAACTCCAGTTTTAATTTTAAGTGCAAAAAATTCGAGTGTTGATAGAATTTTGGGCTTAAAAAAAGGTGCAGATGATTATCTAACTAAACCTTTTAATTTAGAAGAACTGTTACTTCGTGTAGAAAAATTAATTGAAAAAAACAAACGTTTACAATCAACTTCTCAGCAACTCGAAAATTATTCTTTCAATAACAATAGTATTGACTTTAAAGCATTGACTGCTAAAAATTTTCTTAACAATCACATCAGCTTAAGTAAAAAAGAAGCCATGTTATTAAAGCTGTTGATAGATAATAAGGGCGAAGTTGTAAATAGAGAAAAAATATTGCAAATGGTTTGGGGGTATAATGTGTATCCCACTACAAGAACTATTGATAATTTTATTTTAAATTTTAGAAAGTATTTTGAACAAGACCCCAAAAACCCCAAACATTTTTTATCTGTTCGGGGTATGGGTTATAAGTTTATTGATCATTAAGCTTCCTGAACTGGTACTACCAATTTAAATCCATTGCCATGTATATTTTTAATTTCAATCTCAGGGTCAACTTTTAAATATTTACGAAGCTTAGCAATATAAACATCCATGCTTCTGCCATTAAAATAAGAATCGCTACCCCAAACTTTTTTCAAAGCTTCTTCACGAGAAAGTAAATCGTTTTGATTTTCTAAAAGTAAACGTAACAATCCACCTTCTTTTGGTGAAAGTTTTTCAGTAACTCCATCAATTGTTAATTCTCTTAAACGAGGTATATAATGAAAATTGCCAAAATCATATTCAACGGTATCGTTAAAAGCATTTTGTTCATCATTTCTTTTAATAATAGCTTTTATTTTTAGTAACAACAATTCAGAATCAAATGGTTTAGTAATATAATCATCAGCACCAAGTTTAAAACCTTTGATGATGTCTTCTTTCATAGTTTTGGCACTTAAGAAAAATAAAGGAACATCCGGATCAACTTCTCTAATGTTTTCACCCAGTTTAAATCCATCAACTTTTGGCATCATAACATCTAATAAACACAAATCAAATTTTTCTCTAGAAAATGCTGCTAATCCTAAACCACCATCACGTTCTAATACAACATCGTAATCGTTTAATTCAAGAAAATTTTTTAAAACCATTCCAAGGTTGGTATCATCTTCACAAAGTAAAATTTTATGTTTTTTTATTTCTTCCATAACTATGTTTTTAAGTTTGTCAAATTAAAATAGTAATTATCAATATTATACATTTATCGTGCCATGATTTTGTTAAAATTCTGTTCAAGAATATCCTGAGGCACTAGTTTGCAGTGCTTTAACCTCCAAATAAAAAAATACCTTACAGGTATATTATCTCGTAATTGTTTAATGGTATCTGGCTGTTGAATGCTTGTAAAATAAGGGTTGTAGCTCTCCATAACATTTGTAGGAACATTGGATGGAACAATACAATAAGCATCATCACCCAATTGAAGTTTGGGCCTAATTATATTTAGCCAAGCATAATGATGCACTTCTTCTAAACTTCCAATTGCAGCAATTGTTTGACCCGTTTTTCTTGTAGTATATAGATCGAACTGACAAGCAGGAAACCATTTATTTGCAAGAATTTTACTATTGGGTTGCATTTTTTTTGTTACAATATCTTGCTGAACAAATGCATTAAATTCATTGCTAAAATCTTTCCATCCACTGATGTCAAGTATTGGGCTATATTCTCCAAAACGCTCTTTTTCTTTACTGCCTAAATTAAGCGATGAAAAATTTGCTACATATGTTATAGACAACATGGCCATCAACATCAATCCAGCACTTAGTTTTAGCCAAATTGGAAACCTGGTTTTAAACTTTTCTGATACATAATAACCAGCAATAATGTAAAGTGGTATATAAGCCGGACCACTCCAATGAGGAAAAATATCATTAAACAAACTGAATACCCAAAATAAAAAAATCATAGGTAAACTCATAAACAACAAAAAATACTTTTTAAGTTTTAATTCTTCAACAATATTTTTTTGTTTGATGAAATAAGCCAAGGAAAAAATTATCAATACAAATAAAATTGGGTTTTGGTAGAGTGCTTCGCCAAGCAATTCTCTAAAAAATGACTCAATATTTATTGTAGTATTTGCAACCCTTTCTGAATGAAAACGATAAGTAATAAAATTATTTTCTATGTTCCAAAGTAAAATAGGTAGCAAACAAATAATTGTTATAAAAACACTTAAGTACAACCTCCAATTAGCAAGCCATTTAAAACGATAAAATAGTATGAATAAACCAAAGCCAACCCATAAATACAGTGCATGAATTTTGCATAAAACAGCTAAACCTATTAGGGCACCTAAAACAATCCACAGCTTAGTTTCTTTTTCTTTTTGTTCAAAAATTATTTTTACCATAACATATATTGCAGCACACCAAAAAGGCATTTGAGGGCTATCTGGTAAAATAAACCATCCTGCAATTATTGAGGAATAAACAGAAAAATTGTAAATTAATACAGTATACCAAGCTGCATTTCTGTTAATTAAAATTTCTACAGTTTTAAATAAAAATAGTGATGCAATAAAGCAAGATATACTTGGTCCAATTCGTAATAAAACATCATTAACAAAAGTTAAGTTTAAAGTTGATAATCTAATTAAAATACCCACCATTGGAGGATGATCAAAATAATTCAACTGAGGTTTTAAAGCATAAGTGTAGTAATATGCTTCGTCGTTTCCTAACTCAATAAAAAAAGAAAAAAATACTTTTATTATGAATATGGTAATTAAAAAAAGATAAAGTTGGCGATTATTGACTTTTGGCATTTTAAGAAATATAAAGAATCGTAATACAAAATTAACATCTTAAAACCTTACTAACATTACATTTGCAACAAATTGAAATTTTATGAGTTTTATTTTAGACGTTCATGCAAGACAAATATTAGATAGTCGTGGTAATCCAACTGTTGAAGTAGATGTATTAACAGAAGCAGGTTGTATGGGTAGGGCAGCAGTGCCAAGTGGTGCTAGTACTGGAATACATGAGGCTGCAGAATTAAGAGATGGTAATGCAAAAGTATATGCAGGAAAAGGTGTTTTAAAAGCTGTTAAAAATGTAAACGAAAAAATTGCTGAAGCTTTAATGGGTTTTGATGTGAGTGAACAAGTAGCAATAGATCAAGCAATGATTGATTTAGATGGCACTCCTAATAAATCAAAACTTGGTGCAAATGCTATTTTAGCAGTGAGTATGGCATGTGCAAAAGCTGCTGCTGATGAAGTTGGCTTACCATTATACAGATATATTGGTGGTGCAAATGCAAGAACACTACCTGTACCCATGATGAATATTTTAAATGGTGGTGCCCATGCTGATAATAAAATAGATTTTCAGGAATTTATGATTATGCCAATTGGAGCAAGTTCATTTAGCGAAGGCTTACGTTGGGGTACAGAAATTTTTCATGTATTAAAATCAGTTTTAAAAAAGAAAGGATATAGTACAAATGTTGGTGATGAAGGTGGGTTTGCTCCAAACATTCAAAGTAATGAGGAAGCTATTGAAACTGTATTACAAGCTATCACTGCTGCAGGATATAAAACAGGTAGTCAAATAGTAATTGCTATGGATGCAGCTAATAGTGAATTGTGGGATGCAAAGAAAAAGAAATATGTTTTTCATAAAAGCAGTGGTAAAGTAATGAGTAGCGATGAGTTGGTGAAGTATTGGGAAAGTTGGGTTAAAAAATATCCAATTGTTTCAATTGAAGATGGTATGGCTGAGGATGATTGGAAAGGTTGGAAAAATTTAACTGATACCATTGGAGACAGATGTCAGCTAGTAGGTGATGATTTATTTGTAACCAATGTAACTCGTTTGCAACAAGGAATTGACAGTAAAACAGCCAATGGATTATTAGTTAAAGTAAATCAAATTGGAACAATTACTGAAACTATAAATGCTGTGAGTTTGGCTCAACATAATAGTTATAATACCATCATGAGTCATAGAAGTGGAGAAACAGAAGATGTTACCATTGCTGATTTAGCTGTGGCATTAAACTGTGGGCAAATTAAAACAGGTTCGGCTTCTCGTACTGATAGAATTGCCAAATACAATCAACTCATTCGTATTGAAGAAGAATTAGGAGCCACTGGAATTTATCCTGGAAAGAAATTGAAATTTACTAGATAAATAAATTTTAAATTATACTTTCAAATGGCGATGTTATTAATTATATCATTGCTATTTTTAATAATAAATTTAAGTATTTTGAATATTAAAAATGTATATATTATTCTAATATTTTTTTGTGGATTTAACAATTCAGCTACGAGTCAGTTTAATGAAAAGAGGAATAGTCAATTTGCAAAAAAAGATTCAAGTTCTTTATTTTCAAAGCCTTTTAGTATTTCATCAAATTATCAATCCTTAGGTTGGGGATTTTTTTGTAAGAAAGAATGGCAATTAGAAAAAGCAATTAAAATTCCTATAAAATTCCGATTAGGAACATTTGAATACAGCAATAAACTCGAAGGGAAATATTAAACTTGATATATCTTTCGTGTTTTAAATAAGATGTGTTTATCAAAAAAAATTAACACATTAATTATTACACTTATATTCATATTATAAAAAATAAAAATGAAAATAAAATTTATTGTTTCAATATTTTTATTGAGCTTCTTTGCTTGTAATTCTAAAAACGAAATGAAAACAACTGCCTACAAATGGAGTGATGCCAAAGTACCAATTGCCGATCAAAAAGAACATAAAAGAATATTGCATGGCGACACAGTTAATGACCCATATTATTGGATGTATGACTATTTTGGAAAAGGACCAGATAGCACAAAAGTGGTTGAATATTTAACTGCAGAAAATGTGTATTTAGATACGATGATGGCTCCTACAAAAAAATTACAAGAAAAGCTTTTTACCGAAATGAAAGCTAGAATCAAAGAAAAAGACCAATCGGTTCCATATTTTAAAAATGGCTATTATTATTATTCAAGAACAGAAGATGGAAAACAATATTATAAATATTGCCGAAAAAAAGGAAGCCTTGATGCTAAAGAAGAAATACTATTAGATGTAGATAAAATGGCAGAAGGCAAATCTTATTTTTCGGCCACAGGATTTGAAATAAGCGAAGACAATAAGTTGCTTTCTTTTGGGGTTGATGAAGTATCTCGTGGCCAATACACCATTTATTTTAAAAATCTTGAAACTAGTGAAATTTTAAAAAATGCCATAAAAAATACAGAAGGAAGTGGTGTTTTTGCAAGTGATAATAAAACAATTTTTTATACTTCAAAAAATGCAGTAACTCTTTTAAGCGAAAAAATAAAACGCCATAATTTAGGCTCAGATCCTGCAAATGATGTTACAGTGTATGAAGAAAAAGATAAGAGTAATTATATTGGAATTGGCAAATCTAAAAACAACAAACATATTTTTATTTACTCACAAGCAACTATGTCGAGTGAATTAAAAATAATTCCCGCCGATAAACCTTTGAATTCTTTTACTGCATTTAGCACAAGAATGAAAGATGTTTTATATAGTGTAACACCACTTGAAAATAAATTTTTGATTGTTACCAATTGGAACGCTAAAAATTTTAGATTGATGGAATGCCCTTTAGATAAAACAGAAAGTAGCAATTGGAAAGAAGTTATTCCTAATCGTGATGATGTGTTACTTGAAGGCGTTGAAGAATTTAAAAACTTTTTAGTATTTAATGAAAGAAAAGGCGGCTTGGTGCAATTAAGAATTAAAAATCTAACCGATAATAAAGAACATAGTTTAGATTTTGGAGAACCTGCATACGCTGCTGGCATTGGTGCAAATCCTGATTACAATAGTGGCACTTTACGCTTTAGTTATACCTCTCTTACAACTCCATCTTCAGTGTATGATTATAATATGAGTTCCAATGATAAAAAGCTGATGAAACAACAAGAAATTATGGGTGGCTATAATGCAAAAGATTATGTAACTGAAAGGCTTACTGCAACTGCAAAAGATGGTACAAAATTGCCTATTAGTCTTGTGTATAAAAAAGGATTTAATAAAGATGGAAAAGCCCCATTATTATTATATGCTTATGGTAGTTATGGTGCTAGTATGGATGCTAGTTTTAGTAGTTCAAGATTAAGTTTATTAAATAGAGGTTTTGCATATGCAATTGCACATATACGTGGTGGGCAAGAAATGGGCAGGCAATGGTATGAAGATGGAAAAATAATGAAGAAGAAAAACACTTTTACAGATTTTATTGATTGTGGCGAGTTTTTAATTAAAGAAAATTATACAAGCAAAGAACATTTATATGCACAAGGTGGAAGTGCAGGTGGTTTATTAATGGGTGCTGTAGTAAATATGGCTCCTGATTTGTGGAATGGTGTTATTGCACAAGTACCTTTTGTAGATGTGATTAATACAATGCTTGATGAAAATATTCCACTAACTACAAATGAGTTTGATGAGTGGGGAAATCCTAAGAATAAAGATGCTTATGATTATATGAAAAGTTATAGCCCATATGAAAATATTGAGAAAAAAGCATATCCAAATTTACTTGTAACAACCGGCTTGCACGACAGTCAAGTGCAGTATTTTGAACCAGCAAAATGGGTTGCAAAGCTAAGAGCCAATAAAACAAATAACAATGTTGTATTGCTACACACTAATATGGAATTTGGTCATGGAGGGGCAAGTGGACGATTCGATTATTTAAAAGATGTAGCACTAAACTTTGCCTTTCTATTTGCCTTAGAAGGAATTGTGGAATAACATATTTATAAAAAAGTCAACTTCATTAAAGTCAACTTTTTTTATTTTATAATTTTACTAAAGTCAATAACTCAAAATCTACAAGTTCATTCATCAAATTATGGCATTATTTTAAATACTGATAAAACTACTATGCACAGCTGCACACATTTCATTAATTAATGATGCATCTTTTTCAATAGCATTACCAACAACAACAATATCAGCACCCGCTTTACAATTTAAATATGCTTTTTCAGGTTCAATTATTCCACCACCAACAATAATGGGTAGTTGAACACTTGAGCTTACCTTTTCAATCATTTTTTCTGTAATAGGATGTTTAGCACCACTACCAGCATCCATATAAATTAATTTCATACCTAACATTTCACCTGCCATTGCAGTACACATGGCAATATCAGTTTTATCACTTGGTATAGGTGCTGCATTTGAGATATAAGAAACTGTAGTTGGGGCACCACCATCAACAACAATATAGCCTGTAGGCATAATTTCTAAACCACTATTTCTTACAAAAGGAGCACTTAATACATGCTGACCAATTAATAATTCTGCATTTCTGCCAGAAATTAATGAAAGATATAATAGTGCATCAGCGTACTTACTAACTTGTGAAGGTGATCCTGGAAATAACACAACAGGAATATCGCAACTAGCTTTAATTTGTTGAATACATTCATCTAAGTGAGATGAAATAACCAAGCTTCCTCCTATAAAAAAGAAATCAACTTTAGCTTTTACAGATGAGTTCACAATTTTATCAATAGTAGAAGCATCCACCTTATCTGGATCTATTAAAACTGCAAAAGATTTTCTAGTTAGCAGTTTTCTATCCAATAATTTTTTATAAAAACCTTGCTTCATAAAACTAATGAATTGTTTTACTTTTTGTATTGTAAAAGTAAGCTTCTAAATTTATATAAAGAAAAAGTAAACATTTAAATATTTCAAATACACATTTTAAATAAATAATTATGGCAAATACATCATTTTTAAAAATAAGTACCCGTGCTCCAAAAAGTTTTAATAAGGATAAAATAAAAGAAAAAATCGAAAATTTTTTAGTAGAATTAGATGAGCTACAAAATTTGTTATATGCAGAATCTAAACACAGTGTATTAGTGGTAATTCAGGGAATGGATGCAAGTGGTAAAGATGGAGCTATTAACAATGTTTTTGGCCAATTAAATCCTCAAGGTGTTGCTGTTAAAAGCTTTAAGGCTCCTACTGCCCAAGAGTTATCACACGATTTTTTATGGCGAGTGCATCAAAATACTCCAGCAAAGGGAATGATTCAAATTTTTAATAGAAGTCATTATGAAGATATTTTAATTACAAGAGTTCATAAATGGTGTGACGATAAAACTGCGAAACTAAGAATGAGAGCCATAAATGATTTTGAAGAATTATTAAAACAAAACAACACTCATATTCTTAAATTTTATTTACATATTAGTAAAGAAGAACAACAAGAAAGATTAAACTTAAGAATGAGTGACCCCCGAAAACAGTGGAAATACAATGAAAAAGATTTTGAAGAAGCTAAACTTTGGAAAGAATATATGAGTGCTTATGAAGATTGTTTCAAAAACTGTAACAATATTCCATGGATTATAACCCCATCAGATCAAAATTGGTATAAAGAATATATTATTGCAACCCATCTATTTAATTTGTTATCTGGTCTTAAAATGAGATATCCTGGACTAAAAAAATAGATTTTGTCGAATAAAAACTAGATTTGTATCAATTTTAACCAAAACAAATTTTTATGGGAATGATGAAAGAATTTAAAGAGTTCGCTCTTAAAGGTAACTTAATTGACATGGCTATTGCATTTGTAATGGGTGGTGCTTTTGGAAAAGTAACTTCTGCATTTATAGATGGAATGGTAATGCCTGCAGTTGGAATGTTAACTGGTGGTGTTGACTTTAATGACATGAAAAAAGTACTTAAAGCTGCTGATGCCGAAGGTAATGGTGAAGTAGCCATAAAGTATGGTTCATTCATTACAGTTGCAATTGAGTTTTTAGTAGTTGCACTTGTAATGTTTATGGTAATTAAGGCCATAAACAACATGAAGAAAAAAGAAGCTGAAGCACCTACTGCACCTCCAGAACCATCTTCAACTGATAAATTATTAGCTGAAATTAGAGATGCAGTAAGAAAATAATTTAGCTTTCTAATCAGTAAGCCTTAAATAAAAGATTAGCAATAATCAATTATTTAAGGCTTTTTATTTTGTATGTATTGCTTTCAAAGTAGTTTATTTGCAATTACTATATTTATCTTATGAGCAGTACACAATATCAAATTAAGTTGCCCGAATTCGAAGGGCCTTTTGATTTATTATTATTCTTCATTGAAAGAGATGAATTGGATATATATAATATCAATATTACAAAAATAATTAATGATTTTTTAGATCATATTCATGCCCAAGAAAAACTAAGTATTGAGTTAGGTAGTGAATTTATTTTGTTTGTATCTACACTCATGAGAATTAAAGCTCGTTTGCTTTTACCAAGAAAAGAGATTGATGCTGATGGTAATGAAATAGATCCAAGACAGGAACTAGTTGACAAAATTATTGAATACAAAAGATTTAAAGAAGTTGCTGCAGAAATGGCTGAAATGGAAGCTACGAGAATGTTAATGATAAAAAGAGGTAATTTACAAAAAGAACTTATTGCCATTGGAGAAGAAAGTGGTGAAGGCACCGAAATACAAAATATTACTTTGTTTAAGTTGATGAAGGCTTTTGAAAAAGTAATGACCAGAGTTCACAATCGTCAAAACCAACCCGTACACACAGTTATAAAATATAATTATACTGTAGAAGAAAGTAAAGATTATTTACTGGAAACAGTTGAAAAAGAAAAAACTGTTTCATTCGAAAAAATATTTGAAGTATGTGAAAATAAAATTCATGCCATTTTCTTATTTCTTTCAATATTGGAATTATCTCAACAAAAATTTGTCAAACTGGTTTTAGGTGAAGGAAGAAATAATTTTATTATTGAATGGAATGAAAATAGAGATCAAGATATTTTAGATGATGGTATTGCTGAAGAAAGAGGAGGTGAACATTAGTAATGCCCTACTAACAACAATAGAAATAACTAATCTTTAGTTGAATAATGAATTATATTTTTAAGCATCAACTTTACTTATACTAATTTTTTATTTCATGCAGTTTAGTTTTAATTATAATAAAAGAAAAGTAATTCAAGGTTTGCGATTGCATTTTGTTTCCTTGAAAGAGATAAAGTGGTTAATGATTATCATCAATGTTTTTGTAATACTTTCTGCAGTATTGTTATATACAAAAAAAATTAGACCAGAGCCTTTTTTGTTAGGAACGTTTATTTGGCTAATTATTTTAGTTTCTGTTTGGTTTATTATGCCACAGATGCTGTATAAAAAATCCGAAACTTTTAAAAATAATTTTTCAGTTTTTGTAAGTGAGTCAACATTGAGATTAGAAACTGAAAAAAGTTATGTAAGTTGGCAATGGAGCCAGTTTACTCATTTTTTTGAGAGCCCACATTTTTTTCATTTATACTTTAATAAAAAATCTTTTTTTCTAATACCTAAAGATAATTTAACCGAAGATATTCGTCATGAATTTAGAGCGTTATTAAATGAAAAAATTAAAAGAAATTAAATACTTAATCAATAAAATCTTCCAAATTTCTTCTTTGTTTTTTTGAAGGCCTACCTGTTTTACTTAGTCTTTTACCTGTTTGAAATGATGGGGCATGAAAATCAGAAGCATCCT
This sequence comes from Chitinophagaceae bacterium, assembly GCA_031364085.1. Lineage (GTDB taxonomy): Bacteria > Bacteroidota > Bacteroidia > Chitinophagales > Chitinophagaceae > CAIVPM01. Next base: position 14,951 of record JANLVQ010000145.1, on the reverse strand, counting down.
TTTCTTCAATAGGTGTAATGTCTTCATAATGTTTAATAGCCTCAGTATAAGCCACTCTTTTGTCAATTATAGAAATGATTTTTATTAACCATTTTCTTGCTTCTGTTTTAATTTCATATTCATCATTTACTTGAACAGCTTTTGATGCTTTAATTGAATCGCCTTTTAATTTTATTTTACCCTTTTCACAAGCTTCTGCAGCAAGATTTCTGGTTTTAAAAACTCTTATAGCCCACAAATACTTATCAATTCTTACTTTGTTTGTTTTTATTTCCATTGCAACTTATTTCAATAAAAAATCATCAGCATCTTTCCAAAACGGAAATTTGTTTCTAATATCCTCAAGTGTTTGTTTATCTAATGTTATGGTAAAAAGATCATCAACATGTTCTTTTTGATACAACACTTCACCTAAAGGATTTATAACCATACTTGCACCACTGTGATTAATATCATTTCCATCGTTCCCAATTCTATTTACTCCAATAACATAACATTGATTTTCGATTGCACGAGCAACTAATAAACTTTTCCAAGCATGACTTCTTTTTTCTGGCCAGTTGGCTACATAAATAATAACATCAAACAAATTGTTTTTTTGTTGCCGACTCCAAACAGGAAACCTCAAGTCGTAGCAAATTTGTAAATTAATTTTCCAGCCATTTACCTGAGCAATAGTTTTGGTTTTACCTGCTGTATAATGTTGATCTTCTCCTCCATAAGCGAAACAATGTCGTTTATCGTAATAGCCCATTTGGCCATTGGGCATCATCCAAATTAATCTATTGTAGAAGCTTCCATTTTCTTCAATAATTAAACTGCCTGTTACAATTATTTTTTTAGTGGAAGCTATTTTTTTCATCCAATCAATCGTTTGACCATCCATGGGTTCAGCAAGTAATTTTGGTTGCATACTAAATCCTGTTGAAAACATTTCAGGTAATATTACAATTTGTGTTTTTTCTTTCAAATTCAAAATCTTATCCTCCAGCATTAAAAGATTTGCTCTTTTATCTTCCCAAAACAAATTGGTTTGAACTAAAGTGAATGTTAATGACATACTACAAATTTAGGTTCAAAGCCTTTTCTTAATACGAAGAAAATAAAATTTGGATATTATATGTATATACATGTATATTTGCAAAGTGAAACTAGAAGAAGCAATAAAAAGCAATAAATTCAAGAATTCAGTTCAAAAAGCAGGCCTTAATGTTTTATATACTGCATGGTGGTTAAAAACAATGAGTTCGAAGGAATTGAAAAGTTTTGATTTAACTCATGAGCAATATAATGTTTTGCGAATATTGAAAGGAAAGCACCCAGAAAAAATGTGTGTAAAAGACATTGCTTCTCGAATGATTGAAAAAAGTTCAAACGTTCCAAGAATTATTGATAGGCTAGAAAGTAAAAATTTGATTGAAAGAGGTCAAGGTGAGGTTGATGGAAGACAAACGGTTATGGCATTAACCAAAAATGGAGTTACTGTTTTAGAAAATGCAACTGAAGCATTAAATTCAATTTGGGAAAATGCAATTTCCATTTCAGAAGAGGATGCAAATGATTTAAATAGCTTATTAGAAAAATTGAGAATTAAAGAATAAAATTTTTTGCTCAAATATATGTATGTACATATAAAATTAAAAAATGAAAACAATACTTCACAAAGCACATGAAAGAGGACATGCTAATCATGGTTGGTTAAATGCTAACCATAGTTTTAGTTTTGGTCAATGGTATAATCCAGAAAAAATACATTTTGGAAAACTACGAGTGTTAAATGACGATATCGTAAAAGCTGGATATGGATTTGGAGAACATTCCCATGATAATATGGAAATTATTACCATTCCTTTAAAAGGTGCTTTAGAACATAAAGATAATACTGGTGGTAATGGTGTAATTCAAAAAAATGATGTTCAAGTAATGAGTGCAGGAAGTGGAATTATGCATAGTGAATTTAATCATAGTAAAACTGAAGAAGTAAACCTTTTTCAACTATGGATTTTTACTAATCAACAAAATGTTACACCACGATACGATCAAAAAACATTTGACCCAATAGACAGAAAAAATAAATTTCAAAATCTTGTAGCTCCATTTGGAAGTGAAGGATTATGGATTTATCAAGATGCTTGGATATCTATGGGAAATTTTGATGAAAATATTTCTGCAACTTATTCTATAAATAAATCAGGTAATGGAGTATATATTGTAGTTGTTGAAGGTGAAGTTGAAGTTAATGGTAATATACTCTCAAAACGAGATGCCATAGGCATTTGGGATGTTGATGCTATTGAAATTAAAAATATTTCAGCTACTGAATTGCTGATAATCGAAGTTCCAATGAATTAATAATGTGTAAAAAATAAACAAACAAAAATTTAAAAAATAAACAAACAAAAATTATGTCAACCTACAAAATTGATGCAGCACACAGCGAAATTACTTTTAAAGTAAAACACTTAATGATTACCAATGTTACTGGAAACTTTACCAGTTTTGATGCAACCTTAGAATCTGATGCTTCAGATTTTTCGGATGCAAAAATTACTTTTTCTGCCGATGTAAATTCTATAACTACTAATAATGAGCAAAGAGATGGTCATTTGAAAAGTGATGATTTTTTTGCTGCAGCAGCCTATCCAACATTAACTTTTACATCAACTTCATTTACAAAAAAATTTGATGAAAATTATAGTTTAGTTGGAGATTTAACTATTAAAGAAAATACAAGAACTGTAACCTTAAATGTTGAATACACTGGAACTGTAACAGATGCTTACGGACAAGTAAAATCTGGATTTGAAATTAATGGAAGCATTAATAGAAAAGATTTTGGACTAACTTGGGGTGCTGTTACTGAAGCAGGTGGGGTTGTAGTGAGTGATGAAGTAAAATTGAATTTGAATGTACAAACGATAAAACAAGCTTAATTTTAAAAAAATAAAAAATGCAACAACAACTTAAACACATTCCTGCTTATGTATTAGGCCTTGTATTTGTAGTATTCGGATCTGATTTTTTTATTCACTTTATGCCTACACCACCACCAATGGCAGGTGATGCTGGAACTTTTGCTGGTATTTTGTACACTTCTGGTTATTTAAAAGTGATTAAAATTTTAGAAGTATCAATAGGTATATTATTAATTATTCCAAAAACAAGAGCTTTAGCATTATTGCTTATTGCACCTATAATTGTAAATATTTTATTATTCGAAGTGTATTTAACTCATCAACCTGGAATTGGTGTAGCATTAATTATTATTAATATAATTGGAATTTATTTGAACAGAGAGAAATATATGAGCATTGTAAGTTGATAATTATGAATATAGAAATTATTAGTAGTAGTCCACGTGATGTAAGTGTAAGCATTAGAGTGGCAAAGTTTTTAGAAAAATACTTTAAAGAAAACTCAGAACATGAAATTGGATTAATTGATGTTAGAGATTGGAATTTAGGGTTATTGAAGAATGTTTGGACAACCATTGATAAAACACCTGATGAATTTAAACCTTTAGCTAAAAGAATTTTTGCTGCAGATGCTTTTATTATTGTTACACCAGAATATAATGGTAGTTATACACCTGCATTCCAAAATTTGATGGATCATTTTCCTAAACAAAGCAGAAAATCTTTTGGGTTGGTAACTGCCAGTCCTGGTGCAATGGGTGGTATTAGAGCCTCTCAACAATTATTATTGATGGTTCCTGCATTGTTTGGTATTACATCTCCACACATGTTAATTACTCCATTAGTAGATAAAAAATTTGATGAAGAAGCTAATTTAATTGATGAATCTTTTAGAAAAAGTATAGATGTTTTTGCAAAAGAATTTTTATGGTTGGCAGAAACCATCAATGTAAAAAATACTATTGAATCTCTTTAAGTATAGTTGATGAAAGAGGCGAAATTGCTGGTCCAAAATAATGAGTCAACATACCATTTTTATTTATTAAGTATTTACTAAAATTCCAAATAGGTTGTTGGTTACACCAGCCATTGAGCTGTTCATTTGAAAGCCATTCGAACACTTCATTGGGGTTGTTACCAACAACCTTTGTTTTTTTCATGAGTGTAAAACTGATTCCATAATTTATTTTGCAAAACAGTGCAATCGCATCATCAGTTGCTTTTTCTTGTTCTTTAAAATCATTGGATGGGAAAGCAATAATTTTTACTGTATTTTGATATTGTTGATAGAGTGTTTCTAATTCTTCATATTGAGCTGTATAGCCACAATCACTTGCAGTATTTACTATTAAAACTTTACAACCTTTTAAATTTTTGAATGAGAAAGATGCTCCATTATTTAAATTTGATGCAAGTGAATAGAAAGAAACACTTGGTGCTATTCCTTTTTTATTCTCTTCAATTTTTCCTGCTAAATTTTTATTAGTAGATAGTAATTTGAATATTGGATAAACTAGTTGTAGAAATTTTTGGCGTAGTGTCATTAAATTTATTTTGAGAATTGTTGTTTTTTTAAAAAAGGATTAAGGCAAATGTTTAATTAAAAATTAGTTATGATTATTAAACATCTGTTATTACATCAAAGCCTTTAAAACTGCCTACTACTGCAATGCCTGTAATTTTTTTGGTCATTTTTTTATTTTTTATTTTTCCTGCAATTTCGTTTAAAGTACTACCCGAACCTACTGCATCATCAATTAAAATAATGTGTTTATATTTTGTAGAAGTAGTTATAGAAAATGTATTTTTTGCGTTTCTAATTCTTTCTTCAAGCTTATTGAGTGATTTTTGAGGTACTGGAATTAAACCACTTATTTTATTAACTTTTACAATCGGTAATGGAATTTTTAGATGTGTTTCTAAAAATTTCATAATCTGTAATTCTCGTCTAATAGTTGGAGGAACAAAAGCTATTGCATCTGCATTACTTGTTTTTATAAAAGCTAAAATTTTTGTTTTTATTTCATCTACCAGCAATTTCATCAACATTTTATTTTGTCCTTGTTTAGCATAATGTAAAAGGGTTCCTAATCTTGTTTTTCCAAATCTTTCAATGGCATAAAAGTCGAGATAATATAATTTATCTACCCAAATTAAATCGTATCCATCAGTGTTGATGAGTTTATTTGTTCCATCAATTAAATTATTTTGCAGAAAATATTGATTATATTTTATTTTAGTATTAATATATTCTTTTATTGTTTTTAGTACAGGTAATTTTCTTTGGTTACACCAATATATAAAACCCTCAACACCTTCTAACATTTTGCCAGTTTCTGTTATAATTAAAAAGTATTTATTTAGAAAATCAGTTTCTTCTAAAGTAATATCTGGGTAAGATGGAATAGCTTTAGTTTGTAAATCTTTTGCTAGTATTCTATAAATAGTTTTAGGAGTCCTGCCTAATTTTTCAACTTTATTTTCTGCTAGTAATTGATTAAGTGCATAATGAATAGCTTGTTTAGACACCATTAAATTATTGCCTATTTCTTTAACACTTAGTTCATTATAAGATTTAAAGAGTTCTATTATTTTATTTTTCAGAATCATTATTTTGACTTTTGACTATCAATAGTCAAAAGTAATAAAAATAGTAATAACATGTTCCTTTTTGATTTATGATTACCTTAATAAGTTTTTTATGAAAAGGGTATGAGAATATAGAAAGCGTTGTGTTTTAAATTATACAGAGTCCTCTATGCGAGATTCTCATTGAAACAGAACTTATAAAATTTTTAGCTTTTATTCTTCAATAATAATCTTAAAAAAAACATTATATTTTTATTTCATCTCCTCCAATTCTTTTTGCAATTTAAACATTTCATCTCTTTGTTTGGCGGCTTCAATAAAATCTAAATCTTTAGCTGCATGTTCCATTTTCTTTTTTACTTGCTTTATGGCTTTTTCTATTTGTGGTATGGTTTGATACTGCACTTGTTCCTCAGCTGCTAGTAAACCCAATTCATCTTTAATAGCATAAGGATTTTTTTCATCAAAACCCTTGATGTCTAAAACACTTCCTTGTTTCATGATTTGGTCAATAGATTTTTTTACAGTAATAGGTGTAATGTTGTTGGCAATATTATAGGCAACTTGTTTTTCTCTTCTTCTATTGGTTTCATCAATGGTACGTTGCATGCTTTTGGTCATTTTATCGGCATAAAAAATAACTAAGCCATCAATATTTCTTGCAGCCCTACCTGCAGTTTGTGTTAAGCTTCTTTCGTTACGTAAGAAGCCTTCTTTGTCTGCATCTAAAATGGCAACCAATGAAACTTCGGGTAAGTCTAAACCTTCTCTTAATAAATTCACTCCAACTAAAACATCAATAGTTCCTAATCTCAATTCACGTAAAATTTCAACTCTTTCTAAAGCATCAACTTCACTATGAATATATTTAGATTTTATGTTGATGCGTTGTAAATATTTATCCATTTCTTCAGCCATTCTTTTAGTTAATGTAGTAACTAAAACTCTATCTCCTTTTGTAACTCTATTATCAATTTCCTCTAACAAATCATCAATCTGATTTAATGATGGTCTAACTTCAATTGGTGGTTCTAATAATCCTGTTGGTCTAACCACTTGTTCAATAACTACTCCACCAGTTTTTTCAAGTTCATAATTACCGGGAGTTGCACTAACAAAAATGGTTTGACCAATTACATTTTCAAACTCATGAAAGTTTAAAGGACGATTATCTAATGCTGATGGCAATCGAAAACCATAGTCAACTAAATTAATTTTTCTGCTTCTATCACCTCCATACATTCCTGCAACTTGTGAAACTGTTTGATGACTTTCATCAATCATCAATATAAAATCTTTAGGGAAATAATCTAACAAACAAAAAGGTCTTGTGCCAGGTTTTCTTCTATCAAAAAAACGAGAATAATTTTCTATTCCCGAACAATATCCTAATTCTCGTATCATTTCTAAATCATAATCTACACGTTCTTTTATTCGTTGTGCTTCTACTCTTTTTCCTGTACTATTAAAATACTCAAACTGTAATTTCATTTCATCTTGAATATCAAAAATTACTTGTTGCAACATATCTTTTGGAGCCACATATAAGTTTGCAGGAAAAATTGCAGCATTTTCTATTACACTAATTCGCTTACTTGTTGCTTTTTCAAGGGTTTCAATCTCTTCAATTTCATCTCCAAAAAAAGTAATTCTATAAGCATAATCTACATAAGGTAAATTAATATCAACAGTATCTCCTTTCACTCTAAAAGTTCCTCTACTCCAATCGCCCTGACTTCTATTATACAATGCATTTACAAGAGCATGAAGAAAAGCTTGTCGTGGAAATTTTTGACCTTTTTCAATTCTAATAATTCCATTCTCAAACTCAACAGGATTACCCATTCCATAGATACAACTTACAGAAGCCACAACAATAATATCTCTTCGTCCACTTAATAATTCTGCAGTAGCTTGTAAACGAAGTTTATCTAACTCCTCATTAATATTTAAATCTTTTTCAATGTAAGTATCACTTACAGGCATGTAAGCTTCGGGTTGATAGTAATCGTAATAACTAACAAAATAGCCTACTGCATTATCAGGGAAAAATTGTTTAAACTCACCATACAATTGAGCCACCAAAGTTTTATTATGAGTTAAAACTAATGTGGGTCTTTGAACTTGTTGTATTACATTAGCCATGGTAAAAGTTTTACCACTTCCTGTAACACCTAACAATGTTTGAAATTGTTCGCCATCGTGTAAACCTTGCACCAATTGCTCTATAGCCGAAGGTTGATCTCCACTAGGTTGATATGGTGCTTGAAGTTGAAACTGCATTTGGCAAATGTAAGATATGTGATGTACGATATACGAAGTGTGTTGCAACATTTAGAATATCAAATAAATTTTAATTAATAATCGATAATGCATTTAGTTTTTCCTCTCAAAACAATCACTTCCAACTTTAATATCCTCAATTTAAAAAAGTTTTTAAAACAAGCTTATTCAACAGAAAGGCTTATGCTTAGCAGGGACAAGTTCCCCATGTATAATTAAATTGTTGTGCACAACAAAAAATGGATATAATTGAAAAAGCTACTAGTAATAAATATTTCATAAGGTTTAATTCAAGCAACCAATATCGGCATAAATACAACCCCCATCAGCAAAATATTTTGTAATATTGTAATACTTCATGAAACGATTCATTAAAGAATATATCATTCATCAAAAAAGTTCCGAAAAAACTATTAGCAATTACGATTCAGCTAAAAAGTTTGTTCGTTTTAGGGTTACTGTATTGTATTTCTTAAAAGATATTTTCTATATCAGCATTGGTGTTATTGCTGCAGGTTTTGGTTTAAAGGGCTTTTTATTACCCAATAGTTTTATTGATGGCGGTGTTACAGGAATTTCCTTACTTACCAATAAAGTAACACTATTTTCTTTTCCAATTTTAATAGTTGTAATCAATATTCCTTTTATTTATATGGGGTATAAAACACTCAGTAAAGGATTTGCTATTAAAAGTTTTTTTGCTATAATAACTTTAGCTATTGTAGTAGCTACTGTAAATTATCCTATTATAACTTCCGATAAACTTTTAGTGGCTGCATTTGGTGGTTTTTTTCTTGGTGCAGGTATTGGTTTATCTATTCGTGGAGGTTGTGTTATTGATGGTACAGAGGTTTTAGCAATATACATCAATCGTAAAACAAGTTTAACTATTGGCGATGTAATTTTAATTATAAACATCATTATTTTTAGTGTTGCTGCTTATTTGCTTTCAATTGAAACTGCTTTATATTCTATTCTTACTTATTTAGCAGCATCAAAAACTGTTGATTTTATTGTAGATGGTGTTGATGAATATACAGGTGTAACCATCATATCATCTCATCACGATGAAGTAAAGAAAATGCTTACCAATACATTAGGCAGGGGTTTTACAGTGTATCAGGGCAAAAGTGGTTTTGGAAGAAGAGGAGAAAACTCCACTGCTTCAGATATTATTTACACTGTAATTACGCGTTTAGAAATTACACGCTTACAAGCCGAAGTTGAAAAAATTGATCCCAATGCTTTTATTGTAATGAGCAGTGTTAAAGATACCAAAGGAGGGATGATTAAAAAACGACATTTATAAGATTCTATTCTTTTCTTGAATTAAACTTTTTATCTTTTCTAATTTTATATCTATTCCTTTTTTTATGGCTTCTGATGAAGGTGGAATTAAAATAGTTGGCATAATGCCCCTTCCTTTTGGTCTGTTTTTATCCATCACTAATTTAAATAAAGGTAATCTAACATTTAGTTTGGTATTGGGTAAAATAATTTGTGGTATTAGCATGGCAGAATTACCATAAAATCCACCACCAGATTCTTCTCCAACAATAGTTACATTTTGTTGTTGGTATAAAGAGGAGATGAACATGGTTGCAGCCGAAAAGGTATAACCTCCCTGTACTAAATAAACATTGCCATTAAAATGATGTGATGTTTTAGGAGTAAAATAATGTGTTTCGTACCTGCGATTATGATACCAATAATCACCCATTTTTTTGGTACCAAATTGCATCATTACATGATAAAGACAGGCACTTTTTATGTGTTTTTTGTAAGTTAAATTTCTGCTTGTAGCAGCAATAGTATCACCAATTTTAAATGCAGTATCTTTTAAATATTTACTGAGCAACACATATTTTTCTACACTTCCTCCACCATTTTCTCTTACATCAATTACTAAGTTTTTAATTTTATTTACTTCAATAGTTTTAAAACTTTGCCTAAAAAATTTTCTCAATTTGCCTTTACTAAAACTAGTTAATCTAATAAAAGCAGTTTGTAATGCAGTATCTATCGATAATGAACGAATGCGTAATAATTTTTCTGCTCTCGATGCTTTTTTTACAAGCTCTTTTTCTTTTTTCTTTGTAGAATCTTTTTTTGGGTTAAATACTTTAATTATAGTAACCTGTTCTTGCCGATTGCTATCTAAGTAACCAATAGTATATAAACTATCTATACCATAAATATTTTTATACCAAGCAGAAAAATTATTACTCAAAACTTGGTATTTAAAATTCAAACCATTACCATCTGTATGAATGTGCTGAGTAATAATATTGATGATTTCTTTTGCCGATTGTTTGTTGATGGAAGTAATTATAGTTCCTCTTCTTAACAACGAATCTTCCAAATTATATCTTCCTAAAACCACCATACTATCTTGCCAAACCTTTATAGATAAAGGAAACTGTGGGTATTTATATTTATCTGCAAGCTGTAAAAATTGTTTTGAAAATCGAACAACTGTATGGCCACATTTTATTTTATTTACTGCAGCAGCAATTTTATTTTTTACTTGTATTTCTGTAAGAGAATCCTGAATGCTGTTTAATGTAGCATCAAAATAAAAATCAAGACTGTCTTTATTGGTATGCCAATACAATGATGGGTGATTGGCTTCCAAAATTTTCTTCAACAAAACAACATCTTCTTTTACTGCAGTGGCACTATATTTTTGGTTAAATTGATAATTTTTGTTTTTTGTAGCAACACAAGAACAGAGTAAAACAAAAAGTAAAAAGTAAAAACCTGTTTTAAAATTCATGCAACAATGTTAGTATAGATTTTGATTAAAATAGGGCTTTGTGCAAGCTTTACTTATTTTTGAACCATGAAAAAATATGCAGTATTGGTTGCAGGTGGTAGTGGAGTAAGAATGGGCTCAACAATACCTAAACAATTTTTATTATTAAATGGTAAACCAGTTTTGTATTACAGCATCATTGCTTTTTTACATGCTTTTGAAGATGTAAAAATTATTTTAGTATTACCAGAAAATTATATTGCCGAAGGAAAAAAAATAATTACCGAATATGGGTTACCACAACAAAAAATACATATTGTGGCTGGTGGTGCAACTCGTTTTCATTCTGTACAAAATGGATTAAAAGAAGTAAACGATGAAGCCGTTGTTTTTGTTCACGATGCTGTACGATGCTTGGTAAGTGCCGATTTAATTCAACGCTGTTATCATCAAACCATTGAATTGGGTTCTGCCATTCCAGCAATTACTGCAACCGATAGTATTCGAATGGAGAAAGAAAATTATCCTGAAGCAGTTGATAGAAATTTGGTAAAAATTGTTCAAACGCCACAAACATTTTTATCGAATATTTTATTACCTGCATTTCAACAAAACTATCAAGAAGCGTTTTCAGACGAAGCCACAGTTGTAGAAGCTTTTGGCAAAAAAATATTTTTAATTGAAGGAGAAAAAAAGAATATAAAAGTTACCACCCCTATTGATTTAATAGTTGCCCAAAATTTATTATAACAGGGTTAAAAGTTTTTTGGCAAAAACCATAACTTGTTAAAGTGCCAATGAAAGTAAGGCTGGTTAAGGGCTCCAAAGTTTTGGTAAAAAGATTTTACTCCGCCTAAATCACTGCCTTCAAAATCAAAAATTAAATTACTGTTGGCAAATTCTTTTAAAATCTGGTCTATTAAAAAATGATTCGATGCCGTTTTTCTTCCCAATAAAGTAGTGCTGTTAGCAATATTATAAATACGATTTTCATCTTTCAATAAAAGAGCAATAGATAATAATTCGTTGTTGCTGTTAACTACTTTTCTAACCAAACAATTATGGGTTTTGTTAAGTTGTAAACAAAGGTTTAAAAAATGATCAAAATCTTGTTGTGTAGTTTTCTCTAGCCTTTCAGCATACATATATTTATATAAACTAATGGCAAGTTCAATTTCACTAGATGATTGATACAATACATTTTCTTTGGTAGCTTTTTTTAAATTTTGTTTAAGGTCGAATGAATAGTTGCTAAAAATATTTTCATAAGCAGTATTCAAAGGAATAATTAGATTGGTTTTTTCTTGCAATTTGGGTAATGAAAATTGATGTTGATGATTCAACATGATATCACCGTATTGTACAAAATTGTAAATTGTATTTTCTAAAATTGTAAAATCTAATTGCTCACCCACCCAACCCAATTGTTGTATAAAAGCAGGAGTGTAACTATATTTTATACCAAACTTGGTTTTAAAACAAATGGGTATAATGCCTTTATAATTTTCTAATACCAAGCCTACCCAATTAGTACTCATGCTATTTAAATAATTGAATTGTAAATAAATAGGAGCTTGGTTTTGCCTAATACAAGCATCCCAAAGTTGAGAATTGATTTGTTGAGAAGGAATAATTTTGGGGGTAATGTGCATTAGTAATAATAAGTAAAGTTACTTTAAAATTGAGTTTGGTTATTTTCAAAATTTTTAAGATTAAAATTTTATTAGAAAATACTTTTTGGTTGAAAAGAATTACACTATTTTTATCAAACTTTTTTTGGGTAGAAAATACACTACTTACATTTTATTAAAAAACAAACATTCGTTATTTAAACAATTTAATTTAATATTTTATGAAGAAGATTTTACTTCTTCTTTTTTGCATTATTTCAGTGAATACAGCTTTTTCTCAATTAGGTTTTGAAGGACACATTCCTTCAACCACTTTACCTTACACCCCAAGTGGCTATAGTGCAGCTTCTACAATGAGACAGGGTAGTTCAGTTACTAATGCTTCGAAGTATTATATTTCTAATGCAGATAACACTTTAGTTTATGTAAACTTTAATTTTGGTACAGGAGGCAAAAGTGTGTACTTAGTTTACACTACAGATGGCTCTCAGCCTAGTAAAACAGTTGGGACTTCCGTAAGTTGTAGTTTTTCTAATTTTTTTAGCCCAAATAGTACTTGGGTTGGTACAATTCCAAGTGCTGCGAATGTTGCAGGAACAACAATTAGGTACATATTCTACATCAGCGACGGTACATTAGCGAATAGTTGGGGGAGAATTGCAAGCAGTTCAGACGGATCAGGTTATACAACATCTTGGACAGAAGGAGATGTTTCTTACTCTTATATTGTTGCATCAGCAACAACTGGTTCTGGTGGTTTATGGAGCAGCACAGGTACTTGGCAATCTGGCATTGTACCTGATTTAACATCTGTTCCTGTTGAAATAAGGAACGCCGCAACAGTAACACTGGATAATAATTATTCATCAGCTGGAATTTATATTAACAGTGGGGGAACTTTCACAGCTACTGATGGTTCTGCAAGAAATTTAAATATTTCAAATTCTTCAAGTACAACTGCAGCTTCAAGAAGAGCAACAGTTATTAATAATGGAACTTGGCAAAATGGATCGGGAACTTCAACTATAGTATTTACTGGTTCTCCATCAGGTGGTGACGCAGGTCATACAGTAAGTGGAACAATAGGTTTTCAAAATATTACTGTTGAAAAATCGGGTGGTTCATCTAATGTTGGAGTTAATTTTGGAACATCAGGAAAATTGGCAAATGGTGGAAAATTAACCATTGGTAATGGAGGATATTTATCGAGCATTGCTTCAGATTTTTATACTGCTAATGGAAGTAGTACTTTAGAATTTAGCAACTCAGGTGGATATACAATAGGTGGTTCAGATGTTACTTGGCCAAGTTCAAATTCTCCTGCAAGTATCAATATTACTACTGGAACTGTAACATTAAATTCTGCTAGAACTGCTTCAGGAAATTTAAATATTTCTGGGGGCTCCTTAGTATTAGGGGCAAACTTGACTATTAATGGTAATTGGACAAGAGCAAATACTGCTTCTTTTACTCCTAGTACTTTTACAGTAACTTTAAGTGGTAGTTCAGCTCAAACAATACAAATAACTGGTGGAGGAACCTCTACTCAGTATTCGTTGATTGTAAATAATGCAAGTGGTGTTTCTCTAGGCACATCAACCAATCTAACTATTACTAATGCTTTAGCTTTAACTTCAGGAGCTTTAACAACAAATGGCAACACATTAACATTAAATTCTGGTATTGCAATTACAAGAGGCACTGGAACAATTTCTACAGTCCCTACTTTTGGTGGAACATCTAGCATAACATATACAACAGGTGGAGTAACTACGGATAATGAACTGAATACTAGTGTTACTAGTTTAACATTTTCAAATGCGTCAGGGACTGTAACTCTTAAATCAGGAGCATCATTAACAGCTACCACTGCATCAAATGTTTCAGGTGGTACATTTTTAGTTCCAATAACTAGTACATTGATTATAGGATCTGGTGGGTTTTTTAATGTTGGCCCATTAACTATTAATGGAAATTTGCAATTAAATGCTGGAAGTTTTATTGCAAATACAGGAAATTTTACTTACGGATCTTCTGGAAATTTAATTTACAATACAGGTGGTTCATATACTATGAGCAATGAGTGGCCATCAAGTAGTGGCCCAAATAGCATTACAATACAAAATTCTGGAACAAATTTATCTATTAGTTCCCCAAGAACAATTAGTGCAACAGGAAGTATGAATGTTAATCCAGGTTGTGGTTTTTCTATTTCTTCAGGAACATTAACCACTAATGGCAATTTAACTTTAAAATCTGATAATACAGGTACTGCAAGGGTTGGTAATTCATCTGGTACAATTTCTGGAAACGTTACCATTGAGCGTTACATACCACCAGCAAGAAAATGGAGAGCAGTTGCAGTACCATTAACTGGTGCAAGTAATAACACAATTTATTATAATTGGCAAAATAATGGCTCTACGATTGCTAATACAGGAGTTGAATTATGGAAACCTGGTGGTACAGGACAAGCTGGTGATGGCTTTACTAATAGTAGTGGTTTAGGTACAACCACTAGTGCCAATATTTTAAGTTATATAGGGGGTAATGCTGGTACTGGTTCTGGTGGGTATACACAAGTTTCTAATACTAAAATAACAGCATTATTTAATGCTTCAGGTCCAATACCATATTTGCTTTTTGCAACAAATCCATATACTGCAAGCACAACAAACATTACTTCTGGTTCAGCACCAACAACTCTTAGAGCAACTGGTACATTAGTACAAGGAAATTACAACTTAACTAATTTAGCCGAAGGCTATCATTTAATTG
>JANLVQ010000094.1:0-3042 GCA_031364085.1 Chitinophagaceae bacterium | reverse complement strand
AAATTAATGATAACAAAGCAGCACGTTGGAAAAACTTAATTCTTTTAGCATTGGGTCAAAAGAAGATGTTCAAAAATCCATTAGTTGCTTTAATGCACTTAGTTGTTTACTTGGGTTTTGTAATCATCAATATAGAAGTGATTGAAATTGTTATTGATGGAATTACTGGTTCGCATAGAGTATTAACTAAAATAGTACCCAACAATTTATATAGTTTTCTAATCAATGCTTTTGAAATATTAGCATTTCTTGTACTAGTGGCTTGTGTAATATTTTTAATTAGAAGAAATATTTTAAAAATAAAAAGGTTTATCAGTAATGATTTAGATGGATGGCCTCGTTCAGATGCAAACTATATCTTAATCACAGAAATTGTATTAATGTCATTGTTCATCACTATGAATGCTTGTGATACTTTGTTGCAACAAAATAATTATGGACATTATGCTAGTGTGCAAACTGGTTCATTTGTTATATCATCTTATTTACAACCCATATTAAATGGTTATAGTTTTCATGCTATAGAAAATATTGAAAGAGTTTGTTGGTGGCTACATATCATTGGCATTTTTGCATTTTTAAATTACTTGCCTTACAGTAAACATTTACATATTTTATTTGCTTTTCCAAATGCATATTTTGCACGCTTACAACCTCAGGGATTAATGAATAATATGCCAGCAATTCAAAAAGAAGTTTTGTATGCTATGCAACCAGAGTTGGCTCCAAGTAGTGCAGATGCACCTGCAAGTTTTGGTGCAAAAGATATTTTTGATTTAAGTTGGAGAAATTTATTAGAAGCCTATAGTTGTACAGAGTGTGGAAGATGCACGGCTGCTTGTCCTGCAAACATTACAGGCAAAATTTTGAGTCCAAGAAAAATAATGATGCAAACAAGAGAAAGATTAGAAGATGTGGGCAAAAATATTCAACTCAACAAAAGCTTTATACCCGATAATAAATCTTTATTACATGATTATATTTCTGTTGAAGAATTAAGAGCATGTACTACATGTAATGCTTGTGTAGAAGCTTGCCCAGTAAGCATTTCACCATTAGATATTATTATGGAATTGAGAAGAAGTTTAATTATGGAAGAAAGCAATGCTCCACAAGAATGGAATGGCATGTTTAGTAATATTGAAAATAATTTTGCCCCTTGGAAATTTAGTCCTGATGAAAGAGATGCTTGGACCAGAGCTTAATAAAACTACTTTAATTGTACAGTAAATCTGTTTATGGAATTTGGTAAGGCAGAATAAATTAAATGACCATTATGAAAGGTTAATACTTTTTCAACTATTGATAAGCCTAAGCCTATTCCTTTAACAATACCAATATCTACACTTCTTTCAAAAGGTTTTTTAAGTATTTCAATTTCATGTTGAGTTAAATGAGTGCCTCTATTATCAAAATGAATTTGCATTGAATATTCTAAAGCAACTATAGAAATATTTAATTTTTTATCATCAGAATATAAAAAAGCATTTTTTAATAAGTTAATTAGTGCTGCCTTTAATAAACTCTCATTCCCTTCAATAGTTAAGTTTTGTTCTTCAGGTAAATTTTCAAAAGAAAAATCTATTAAAATTCCTGGAAATATTTTTTTACAATAACTTACTGCATCATAAAGCAACTCATCAATCCTTAATGAATGCCAATGATGATAATTTTTATGTTTATCTAATTGATATAATACTAAAAGAGAATTAGTAAGTTCAATTAAATTAATTTGTTCTTCTTTTAATGATAATAAAACATTAATATATTCTTGTTCTGAATATTTTTTATTTAATGCAGACTCAGTAGTAGCATACATTACAGTTAATGGTGTTCTCAATTCATGCGAAGCTTGTTGCACAAATAATTGTTGTGTTTCAAAAGCATTTTTTAGCCTACCTAATACATTATTATAGTTGATGGCAATTTTTGCAATTTCGTCTTTTCCATTTCCTTCGTTTACTTTTTTCCATAAACTGCTTTCGGTAGTTTGCTGAATTTCTTGCATTAATATTTTCAAAGGCCGTAAAGCAGAATTTACAAAAAAGTAACTACAAAATGCTGCTAATAAAATACTTGAAAAAAAAACGATAACTAAAATTAATTTAAGATTAGTAAGTTTGGCCAACCCCTCACTATCAATTGCAGATGTTATAATGAATTGCTTTTTTTCCTTCAAATAAATTCCTAAATATTCCCTCTCTCCTTTACTGAAATAATATTCACTTGCTTTCTTTATTTTTTCAAAATCTGTTTCTTGTAATACAATTTTGGCATTGTTTGGTAAAAGGGCTATAGGTTTTTGATTATCTGAATAAATAATAACAAATCTATTATACATTACTTTGTTATTAAACCCAGCTGGCAACACATTTGTAGTGTCGTTCTTAAAAAAACTCTCATTCAAATATGCATCGTAAGCTAGCAATGCTTCGCTTTTTAATTTAGTTTGATAATCTATTTTTCGATGATCGGCATAAAAATAATAAATTGAAAAACAAGTAATAGCCTGAATAAATGCTACAACTAGGGTAAACAACAAAGCAAAACGAAATTTTAGATTCACAATAATTATTTAATTAAATAACCATAACCCGACTTGGTATAAATTAATTTTCGTTCAAAAGGTTTATCTATTTTATTTCTTAAAAAATTGATATATACTTCAATTGTATTAGTTCCTGTATCGAAACTTAAATCCCATACTTTTTCTAATATTTCTTGCTTTGAAGTAGGTTTGCCTTGATTCTCTAATAACAATTGTAATAAGGTAAATTCCTTTACAGTAAGGTGAATTTCTTTTCCTCTACGATAAGCAGTTTTTTTATCGCAATGAACTTCTAGATCACGATAACTTAAAATTTTTTCGTTATGTTTAATATCAATTCTTTTAAAAAAAACTTTTATTCTAGCAATGAGTTCTTTAAAATGAAACGGTTTTACAATAAAATCATCTGCACCTAAATTAAATGCACGAATTTTGATTTGAATTTCACTCATAGCATTTAGTATAATAATTGGAATTTTGGTGTTCGTTTTTCT
>JANLVQ010000063.1:0-8587 GCA_031364085.1 Chitinophagaceae bacterium | reverse complement strand
CTCCTTCAAAAAAATTTCGATAACTTTTTTTGTTGTTTATAAATATTGTTGAAGGAATAGCCCCACTCCAACTAGAATCAATCTTAGGACAAAAATAATCTGCATTAGTTTCGTTTAACCAAGCATGGTTAGTTTTATATTTATTTGCTTTAATAAATGCTGGAAGTTTTTTAGGCAAATAAGAAGCCAAATCAACACTAACCAAAAGCAATTTTACTTTTTTCAATTTGTATTGTTCAACAAGTTGAATAAAAAATGGAATTTCTTCATTACAAGGTTTACAAAATGTTGCCCAAAAACTCACAACATAAGTAGTGTCATTCTTTGCAGAATAAAATGTAACTACATCAGTAATTTTCCATTTTTGTATGGTTTGACTATAAACAGCGTTTATAATAATTAAAAAAGATAAAACAAAAATTAATTTTTTAAACATAATATAAAATTAGCTATTTATAATTTCAATTTTAAACTACATTCACAAAATTAAAAAAGCAATACTACATGGGGCAATTCAAAAAATATTTTTCATTTATTACATTTATACTCTTAAGTGTTGCTTGCTCAAAAAGTAGTGACTCAACAACAATCAATCCAACACCAATTATACCCCCAGCAAAAGTCTTAAACATTAAAGGAGCAGATCTTTCCTATCTTCCTGAAATAAGACAAAGTGGATATGCTTTTTATAATACTAATGGTCAAGCAGAAGATATGTTGATGACCTTAAAAAACGCTGGTGCAAATGTAATTAGATTAAGACTTTGGAATAACCCTTCAGATCAAATTTCAAATTTTACAACTGTAAAAAAATTGAGTGCAGAAATAAAATCTTTGGGTTTAAAAACACTCATTACTGTTCATTATTCAGATTCATGGGCAGACCCTGGAAAGCAAACAAAACCATCTCTTTGGCAAAATTTAAACTTTACTAATTTACAAGACAGTGTGTATGCATACACTAAAAAAATAATGACAGAAATGAACCCCGATTATATTCAAATTGGTAATGAAATTAATGGAGGTTTATTATGGCCTGAAGGCAGAAGTTCAAATATTTCACAAATGAAATTATTATTACAAAAAGCAATTAATGCAGTAAGAGAAACCAATATCAACACAAAAATCATTATTCACTTTGCAGGCTTTAGCAATGCCAGTAGTTTTTATACAAATATTTCAGATATAGATTTTGATATTATTGGCTTAAGCTACTACCCACTTTGGCATGGAAAAGATTTAACAGCATTAAAACAAACCATGATTTCTTTATCTGACAATATGAACAAAAAAATATTCATAGCAGAAACTTCATATCCGTTTACACATAGTTGGAACGATTGGACCAATAATATTATTGGTTCAGATGCCCAAATATTACCAGAATTTACAGCAACCCCTCAAGGTCAAAAAAATTTTTTAAATAAGATTAAAGAAATAGTTACAGAAGTGCCTAAGGCAATTGGTTTTTGTTATTGGGGATGTGAATGGGTTAGCTATAAAGGCAATCAATCAACAGTCGGTTCAACTTGGGAGAATCAAGCATTTTGGGACTTTAGTAATTATGCACTCCCAGTTTTAGAGGTTTACAAATAATTTTTTATAAAATAAATTCATCATGAATAATAACATTTATCCTTGTTTATGGTTTGATGGAAAAGCTAACGAAGCTGCTACATTTTATTGCAATATCTTTCCCAATTCAACTATTTCAACAAACACTCCAACAGTAGTCATTTTTCATTTAAATGGAAATAAATTCATGGGTTTAAATGGTGGACCAAAGTTTAAATTAAATTACGCTTCTTCTATTTTTGTTCATTGCAGTTCATTAGATGAAACCAAAAGAATTTGGAATGCATTATTGGAAGATGCAAAAGTAATGATGGGAATAAAAGAATATCCTTGGAGTGAACAATATGGATGGTTAGAAGATAAATATGGATGCTCTTGGCAAATCATGAAAAGTGATACTGATAAAATGATTCCTGCATTTTTATTTACAGCAGATCAATTGGGTAATGCAAAAAATGCAATTGATTTTTATACACAAACTTTCCCAAATTCATCTATCACAAATATTAATTATTTCGATGAGAATACGCCATTTGCAGGCAAAGTAACCTATGGAGAATTTCTAATAAATAATAATGCTTTAATTGTACAAGACGGTCCAGGTAATCACAATGTTCATTTTTCTGAGGCTACCTCTTTAGTTGTGAATTGTAAAACACAAGAAGATATTGATTATTTTTGGAACATTTTTACTACAAATGGAGGTCAAGAAAGCAGGTGTGGATGGTGTAAGGATCAATTTGGAATTTCGTGGCAAGTGTTACCAGAACAAATTGCAAGTTTAATGTCAGATGACACTAAAGGAAAAAGAGTAATGCAAGAAATTTTAAAAATGAAAAAAATAGATTTAGAAACTTTAATGAATGCTTAAAATAAATATTAATTTCTTTTTTAAAAATTTCTTAATACAATTAACAAAAAAGTTTTATTAACTCTTGTACTTTTACAATTGAATGAGATACTTGAAAAAAATAACTATTCTGTTTTTGCTGAGCTATTATAGTTTAGGAATAGTGTTATTTCCAATGTGCGATTTTTCAACTATTCAAGATTTTCCAAAAATATATCAGCATTGCAAAACAACTGAAGATCCAAATCTTTCCATAATTGATTTCTTTACCGAACACGTTGTTGATTTTGATAAATTTTTAGAAGAAAAAGAACCCAATAGTAAAGAGAAACCTCATCAAACGCAAATGCATCATATCAGCAATAGCTTTGTACAAGTATGCACACAACAGCCCTCTGTAATCACAAAATTGAATTGCCCTAATCATTTTACCGAAAAAAAATATTCCCAATATTTTAATAATTATTGTTTTATTTTTTATAATAAAATTTTACATCCTCCAATAGTTTAATTTTTATTATTATTTTTTATAACTAACTCCTATCAGGAGAAGTAACATCATTATGTTGAAATAAAATTCAACTTCAAATCATTATTTACAATTCAAATTAAAAAAATGAAAAAATATTTTTTATCATCTATTGCATTTTTATTAGCCATAACAACATTTGCAAACGATATACCTAAAGCAATACAAGATGCATTTACTAAAAAATTTCCAACAGCAAAATCAGTAAAATGGGATAAAGAAAATGCTAATGAATACGAAGCAAGTTTTTTGCTAAATGGAATTAAAAATTCTGCTAATTATAATGTTCAAGGATTACTATTAGAAACAGAATCAGAAATAAAAGTTACAGAACTTCCTGCTGCAATAACTTCTAATATTCAAAAAAAATATACTAACTGGAAAATTGTAGGTGCTGCAAAAATTGAGCATCTTAAAAATGGCATTCAATTCGAAGCAGATTTACAAAAAGGCAAGTCGAAAAAAGAAGTCTTGTATACAGAAACTGGAATTTTTATTAAATAAAAAAATAAAACAAAGCACTACAAAAAATGTAGTGCTTATTAAATTTATAAAAAATGAAAAAGTATTTAATAATAATATTTCTATTTCTGGGTAGTCATTATTCAAATGCACAAATTAAAATTTTATTTGATGCAAGTAAAGCTGAAACTGCAGGAAATGCAGACTGGGTAATAGATTCAGATTTATTTAATTTAGGTTTTGGAACAGGGCCAGCAGTTGTTGGTGGAGGAAATGAATCTAATCCACAACGATATCCAACACCATTACAATCAACAGTTACAAGTACAACAACAGAAAGTTATTGGAAAGGTGGCATTTCTGCATGGGGAATTGATTGTGTAAAAAAAGGATATCAAGTTGAAACATTGCCTTATGATGGAGTGATTAGTTATGGCAATACATCTAACCCTCAAGATTTAAGTAATTATAAAATTTTTGTGGTAGATGAACCCAATATTTTATTTACTGCAAGTGAAAAAACTGCCATAGTAAATTTTGTAAAATTTGGAGGAAGTTTATTTATTATTTCAGATCATACAGTAAGTGATAGAAATAATGATGGATGGGATTCTCCTGCAATTTGGAATAATCTTTTCTCTACAAATTCTGTTCAACAAAATCCATTTGGAATAACTTTTGATTTAGCAAATTTCTCTGGCTCAAGCACAAACATAACAAGCAATATAAACGATTCATTAGTACATGGACCATATGGAAATGCTACTCAAGTTCTTTGGAGCAGTGGCACTTCGATAACAATAAATCCTTCAGACAACGCATCTGTAAAAGCATCTGTTTATAAAACTGGGGCAAGCAATACAGGCAATACAAATATTCTAGTTGCTTATTCTTACTATGGCTTAGGAAAAGTTGTTGCAGTTGGTGATAGCAGCCCTTTTGATGATGGGTCAGGAGATTCTAATGATCAATTGTATGATGGATATATTACAGATGCTGCAGGGAATCATCAAAAATTAATTATGAATGCTACAGTTTGGTTGGCAACAATTAATAGTTTACCTGTTGAACTATTAAGTTTCAATGTTAATCAAATAAACAACTACATTGAACTACAATGGCAAACTGCAACAGAAATAGATACAAAACAGTTTAATATTCAATACTCAGAAAATGGGATAGATTATACAACTAAAGGAAATATGATTTCAAAAGGTTCGGGTTCAACTTATTATTTTCAAATTGGTTCTAATATTTTAAAAAATACAAACAATTATTTTAGATTAGAAGTTGTAGATAAAAATGGATCGAAGAATTATAGCAAAACTGTTTTAATAAATTTAAAAGAAGAAAATGGAATTAGCTTCTCTCCTAATCCAACCAATGGAATGATACATTTAAATAATTCAACAATTAATCAAATAAAAATTGTTGATATTTCAGGAAAATTTATTCTAGAAAAAGTAGTGAATAATAACTTTGTAGATTTAGGGAATTTACTTAAAGGATTTTACACATTATACATGTACAACAACAACAAATTAATTCAAGTAAATAAAATAATCATCAATTAAATGTTTTTAAAAAATTTATTACTCCTACTAGCTATTTCTTTTATTGTAAAAGTTAACGCTCAACAAACCATTCATATTACTTGTGTTGATAGTGTTTCTCATCAACCCATTAACAATGCAACAATAAGTTTAAATAATAAATCAATACAAGCCACGAATAGCAAAGGTTTAGCAAGTTTTAATATTGATAATGGAATACACGAAATAAGTATTTCAACAATTGGATATTTTGCAAAAACAATCTCAATTCAAATTCCTACTAATAACATCAGCATAGAAATATTATTAGTGCCCGAACAAAAAAACTTGGAAGATGTTATTGTAGTTTCGAGTACAAGAAATAATCAAAGCATTGAAAACGCTCCAATAAAAGTAGAGGTTTTAGGTAAAGAAGAAATGACAGAAGAGAGTAGTAATAAACCAGGTAATATTGCAAGTATTTTAGGAGATGTAAGTGGTATACAAATACAACAATCTAGTGCAACAAGTGGTAATGCAAATGTTAGAATTCAGGGTTTAGATGGTCGTTATACTCAAATTTTAAAAGATGGGTTACCCTTGTTTGATGGTTTTAGTGGAGGTTTTGGAATATTGAGCATTCCTCCTCTCGACCTAAAACAAATTGAATTAATTAAAGGCTCTGCATCTACTTTATTTGGTGGGGGTGCTATTGGTGGTTTAATTAATATCATTTCAAAAAAGCCTATCTCAACACCAGAAAATACAATCATTCTAAATCAAACCACTTTAAAAGAAACTAATATCAATGCTTTCTTTTCAAAGAAGCATAAACGCTTTGGCTATACTATGTTTAGTGGTTTTACAAACCAAGAACCAGTTGATGTAAATAATGATGGATTTAGTGATGTATCGAAAAATAAAGGTATTGTTTTTCATCCAAGATTATTTTTTTATATCAACCCCAATACAACAATTACAACTAGTTACACTGCTACTATTGAAGATAGAAATGGAGGTGATATGTTTGTGTTAGATAATAAAGCAAATGCAACACATCAATTTTTTGAACAAAACAAAACCAACAGACATAGTTTTGAATTAATATTTGAACAAAAATTAAACAATGGCAAAAAGTTCGAAATAAAATCTAGTTTAAGTTCATTTAATAGAAGTATCATCACTAATACCAATTACTTCAGGGGTAATCAAATCAATTACTATTCCGAAGCATCTCTTTTTATTCCTCATCATAAAAACTCAACTGTACTTGGTGTAAATTTTTTAGGGGATGAATTTAAAAAAGATATTACAAGTAATTCCATTCCATTAACAAATTTTAGCAATAAAACTTTTGGATTCTTTGCTCAACAAACATTCAATATACATAAAAATACAATTTTAGATTTAGGTTTCAGAAACGATTACCACACTACTTATGGTAATTTTATTTTACCAAGAGTGGCTTTGTTTCATCGATTTGATGAGCATTGGGCAAGTAGGGCTGGCATTGGCTTTGGTTATAAAACACCAAATGCTTTAGTACCGCAAAACACCGATTACAAAATAGAGAATATTCAACCTATTTCAACAAGCATTAGTGCAGAAAAATCAATTGGCTATAATGCTGAAATTAATTATAAAGTTCATTGGGATGAAGTAGATGAATTGTTTATTAATCTTGCTTATTTTCAAACCAATATTCAAAATCCAATCATTGCATCTGAAGATATTAATGGAAAAGTAAGTTTTTCAAATGCAAGCAAATCTATTGTTACCAGTGGTTTTGATGTATATGCAAAAGCTATATTAGATGAATGGGAATTATATATTGGCTATACTTATACCAATGCCATCAGAAAATATTTAAACCAAAATCAATTTATTCCACTTACACCAAAACACAGAATAGCTTTTACTTTAGTAAAAGAATTTGAGCCAAATTTTAGGCTGGGTTTTGAAGGAAGTTTTAATGGAAGTCAATTTAAAAATGATGGCACAATAACGCCAAGCTATTTTTTTGCTGCTGCAATGATTGAATATAAAATAAACAAAAAAATTAGTGTAGTATTAAACGGAGAAAATTTATTCGATTATAAACAAAGTAATATTGAACCTTTGTTTACTGGAACTGTTTCAAATCCTAGCTTTCAGCCACTTTGGGCACCAATAGATGGAAGAATAATTAATTTGTCGATAAAATTAAAGTGGTAAGAACTTTTTGAGATACAAAATTGATAGACCATAAAACTAAATGTGAACATAATCATTCAGAGGATGATACCATTAACATTAAATTCAATTTTTTTACAAAATCTTATAATTTTTACGAAATCGATTGCGTAAATAGATTTTCTTAAAACACTTAAACTTCATTGCTTAAGCTATACTTTTAGCTTCAATGAATTTTTAGAATGAGAAAAGTTTTATGCTCCTTATCACTATTTTTATTTTTATCCATTACCATAAAAGCACAAGTTAATACAACAGTTGCTAAGGATGGTTCTGGAGTAAATTTATTAAATAATATTTCAATAACTGCTCCAACAAATTTTCAAATTAGTTTAGATAATGTTAGTTGGAATACTAATCCTATAATTCTAACTCAAACAAGTAGCACAGTAAATAATACACTTATTTATGTAAGATTAAATGCTGCAAGTGCAGGAAATTATTCAGGAAAAATTGTGCATCAAACTAATGGTACAAGTACAACATATACAGATGATGCTGCAACAAGAGTAACAGGGTTAGATGCAACAACACCTACTTTCAATAAACTTTTTACTTCAAATGGAACAACTGTTCCATCTATCACAGCATACTCAACATCATTTGAACAAGCATTTGGTGCTACAGCAAATGGAGCATTTGTAAATCCAATTTTATTACCCAATCAAACCAGTGGACCAACAACACAATATGGCTTGGCTTTAAATGCAGGCAATGGAATAAATATTGCTGCAGGAGAAATTTTGAGTATTCGTTTATATTTTTCTTGTTGCAGTAGTAGTACTGGAAGATATGGAAGATATGGAATGTTAAAAACTGTTCAAGTAAAAGGTTTAATTCCAACAAGCTTACCTGTAAAAATAAAAAGTTACGAATTAAAATTAACTAACGAAAAACAAGTATTAAACCTATGGACTACATCTTCAGAAATCAATACTTCACATTTTAATATTCAAAAAAGTTTTGATGGTAGAAGTTTTGAAAATATAGGAAAAGTAAATGCTGTTGGTACATATTTATATAGTTTTAAAGACGATAATGCTAGTAATAATTTATCAACCAAAAATTATTACAGACTTGAAGTTGTTGATTATGATGGAAGCAAAAATTATACTGAAATAAAAGTAATTAGTTTATTAAAAGGCAAATCAAATTTTAGTTTTTATCCTAATCCAGCAAAAGCTTTTATTGTTGTAGAAAGCAAAAATGTTGATCTAATTAATATCATTGACATCTATGGCAGAACTGTAAAACAAATGAATAATGTTTCAGAACAACAAATTATAAATACAACTCAATTAGCTAAAGGATTCTATTTTTTACAAGTTACTACTTCAAAAAAAGAAATTTTTACTGATAAATTTTTGGTTGAATAACAATCAATTAAGTACCACTTACTTAAAACTC
>JANLVQ010000032.1:0-6828 GCA_031364085.1 Chitinophagaceae bacterium | reverse complement strand
CTTTCACCATATATTGCAAAACTAACATCAGGAAATTTATTTCGTAATGATGCATAAGAAAATAAGATGAAAAAACCTCCTTCAATATCAACCCAACTATCAGCTTTTGTTGCACCTGTTTGATAGCTTAAATTATAAAATTTTGGTAAATGTTGTTGTAAGTGTAAAGCCAATGCTTTAAGCATTCTACCCCTTTCATGAAAAGTTAGATTGCGTAAATTATGGTTTCCAATGTTTCTGGCATAATCTGTAATTTGTTTATAGTCTAATCCTTTGGTTGATGCAGTTGCAATTGCATTTCCAGTAACTGCATTAAATAATTCTTGACCAAAACCATCGCCTTTTATCCAAGAACCAAGTACATAATTTTCTAGCATTGCCATTGTAGTAATATTTTAAACAAAGATAAAGAGTGAAGTTTTATTGAATTTATGAAGAGAGTTTTATAGCTTCTTTCTTTTATTTTGAATGATAACTATGCCATAAATTATTAATCCAACTGTAACAGCTATACCAACATCTCTTAGTTCTGATAGTTTCGAATTGCTCAATAACCAAATTGTAACACCTACACCCATAATAGCTATAAAATTGCCAAAAGGAATTTTAAAATAATTATTATTTTCAACATCTTTTTTTCTAAGTTTAATAAGTGCAAGACAAACTATTCCATAGATCATTACCCTAGTAATTGCACTAATGGTTGCAGCATAAATAAAACTATTTGTAAGTGAAACAATTAGTGTAATTATAGAAAATAAGAGTAGTGACCAAGTAGGTGTATTATACTTTTTGTGAACAAATGAAAACATTTTTGGAAATTGATTTTCCCTACTAAATGCATAAGGCAATCTGGTGCCAACCAACATAATTGCATTAAGTGTACCTATTATAGAAAACAAAGCACCAATTGCAATAATTGTGGCACCTTTTTTACCCATAAATAGTCCAGCTGCTTCAGCCAAAGGTTTATTTGAAGTTGCTAATTCTGGTAAAGTTCCAATACAAACTATCTGAATTAAAATATAGATAAAAACAATAATTAGTGAAGACAAGAGCAAAGCAAATGGTAAATTCTTTTTTGGATTTTTAACTTCACCAGAGTTCACTAAAATAGATTCAAATCCTCCAAAAGCAAATACTAATAATAAAACTGTTGATGAGAAACTTGAAAAATCAGGTGTATGTTTTATTTCAAAATTTTCTGGAACAATAAAAAATAATCCAACAACAATAAAAAGAATTAAGGGTAGCAGTTTTGTAATTGTAAGAAAATTGTTGACCCGTGTTGTATTTTTTACTCCAAAATGATTAATTATAGAAAGAGCAACTGTAATAAGTGTTATAGTAATTATTCTTGGTACAGGTAGAATAAACCAATTATTAAAAAAAGATAAATAA
The DNA here is from genome assembly GCA_031364085.1 of Chitinophagaceae bacterium. Lineage (GTDB taxonomy): Bacteria > Bacteroidota > Bacteroidia > Chitinophagales > Chitinophagaceae > CAIVPM01. Next base: position 5,427 of record JANLVQ010000032.1, on the reverse strand, counting down.
GTAACTAATAAATTAATTAATGCAGCATAAGTAATAAATCTTGTAAGCAATAATAACCAGCCTGTAGTAAAACCTATTAATGGTCCAAAAGATTCTTGTGCATATAAATAAGGACCACCAGTTTTATCGAATCTGCTACTAACTTCTGCCAAACAAATAATAATTATAAATACAGTAAAGGCACAAACAATTAATGCAGCCAAACTGTAAACACCAATTTCTTTAAATACTTTAGAAGGTAGTCCAAAAATACCAGCACCAATTACACCATTAATAAAAAGTAAAACCATTTCCCACTTACTAATGCTTCTTTTAAACATTAGTAAAAATATCGAATTTGTATTTGCTTAATTCATTAACTATAAAAAAAGTGTAATTATTCATCAATTTTTCTCTGTAATAAAAAATAATGTGCAAAATATTTACTGTAAATCAACTATTTACAAAAGGCCAATAAAAAATATATTCAAAATTGTTTGGTAGAATACCTCACTAAGCCACACCTTTGCACTCCCAAAAATAAAATTGGGTTTTGGTACTGGGATAGCTGTACTAAAAGATTTTTTTCACTTGAGTTTAGAATAAATAAATCCTCTAAACTTTAAAATTAAACAGATGAGTAAATTACATTTTACAACCAAACACGCCAACGCGGCCACTGTTCAACACAATTGGTATATTGTTGATGGTGCTAATCAAACCGTAGGACGTATGTGTAGCAAAATAGCTGCAGTTCTACGAGGCAAAAACAAACCTTATTTCACACCTCACGTAGATTGTGGAGATTTTGTTATTGTAATTAATTGCGAAAAAATTAAATTAACAGGTAACAAAATGGAAGATAAAGTTTACGACACTTTTAGTGGATACCCTGGTGGTCGTAAAGAAGAAGCTGCAAAAGATTTGTTGCGTCGTCGTCCTGAAGTTATTATTGAACGTGCTGTTAAAGGCATGTTACCTAAAAATCGTTTAGGTAGAAAAATGTACAAAAAACTTTTTGTATATCAAGGTGCTAATCATCCACATGCTGCACAACAACCAAAAAATTTCAAATTCTAAAACAACAATTACAATAACATTTAAACATTTATAAATGGAGAAGCAAAAAAGTGCTGTTGGTCGTAGAAAAGAAGCTGTAACCCGAATTTTTATTAGCAAGGGTGAAGGTAAGATTACGGTTAACGATAAAGATTACAAACAATATTTCCCATTGTTCTATTTACAAAATCAAGTAGAAGCTCCTTTAAAAGTTGCTGATGTTGTAGGTAAGTTCGATATTATTATTAATGCACAAGGTGGTGGACTTAAAGGTCAAGCTGAGGCTGCTAAATTAGGTATTGCTAGAGCTTTACTTGAAGTGAACCCTGAGTTTCGCCCTGTATTAAAAGCTGCTGGTCATTTAACTCGTGATCCACGAGGTGTAGAACGCAAGAAATTTGGTCATAAAAAGGCAAGAAAATCTTTCCAATTCTCAAAACGTTAATCTCAGTTTTCGAATTTATCAAATTACAAATTTTTAAATTATTATATGGAAAATAATACTTCACTTCAACAACAATTACTCGAGGCTGGTGTACATTTTGGACATTTAAAGAAAAAGTGGAATCCTAAAATGCTACCTTACATTTTTGCTGAGAAAAAAGGTATACATATTATAGACCTTAACAAAACTGTTGATGGTTTACAAGAGTGTGCTGCTGCAATGAAACAAATTGCAATTAGTGGTAAAAAAATCATGTTTGTTGCTACTAAAAAACAAGCTAAAGAAATAGTAAGCGATTGTGCTAAAAAAGTAAATATGCCTTTTGCAACTGAACGTTGGTTAGGGGGTATGTTAACTAATTTCAATACAGTTCGTAAAAGTGTAAAAAAAATGCAAAGCATTGATAAAATGCTTGCAGATGGTAGTGCTGATAGCTTAACTAAAAAAGAACGTTTAACATTAACTCGTGATAGAGATAAAATGGAAAAAGTGTTAGGTGGTATTGCACAATTAGGTCGTTTACCAGCTGCTTTATTATTAGTTGATATTGGCCACGAACATATTGCTTTAGCTGAAGCCAAAAGATTAGGTATTACAACATTCGGTGTTGTAGATACGAACTGTGATCCTAATAAAGTTGACTTTGCAATTCCTGCAAATGATGATGCTACTAAATCAATTGCTATTGTAGTTAATTATTTAACTGCTGCAATTGCTGAAGGTTTAGCAGAAAGACAAGCTAATAAAGATGATGATGAAAGTGGTGATGATGCTAATAACGAAAACGAAGCAAAAGCTCGTCGTTTAGAATTAGAAGCACAGGCTGAAGGTGGACGTGGAGGAAGAAGAGGTGGTCGTGGAACCGATACTAATGCTGGGCAACAAGGTGCTGGTATTACAAAAAGAAGAGTTCCAGGAAATCGTCGTCCTGCAGGTCCGGGAGGAAGATAGAAAAATTTTAAATGATGAATTTTAAATGATGAGTTTATAATTCTCGTTCAACAAACCATTCAACATTAAAAATTCAACATTAAACATTATTAAATGAGTACAACAGTAACGATTTCTGCCCAAGAAATTAATAAATTACGACAAGCAACAGGTGCTGGTATGATGGATTGCAGAAAAGCTTTAACAGAAGCTAATGGAGATTTTGAAGCTGCTATTGACTGGTTACGTAAACAAGGACAAAAAGTTGCAGCAAAAAGAAGTGATAGAGAAGCTAAAGAAGGAGTAATTATTGCACAAACAAGTGCTGATAATAAAATTGGTTATGTGGTTTGTATTAGTTGCGAAACTGATTTCGTTTCTAAAAATGCCGACTTCGTAGCATTTGCTCAAAGCATTGCTAATGCAGCAGTTGCAAATGATTGTAAAAATGTAGATGAATTAAATGCTGCAACTGTAAATGGTGCATTAGTTTCTGATTTAATCAACGATAAATTAGCAGCAATTGGAGAAAAAATCGGTATTGTAAAATATGAAAGAGTTGAAGCTCCATTTATTGCATCTTATATTCATGGTGCTAACAGAATGGGTGTTTTAGTTTCTTTATCTCATAAAGCACCAGAAGCAGGAAGAGATGTTGCCATGCAAATTGCAGCTATGAATCCTTTAGCTGTTGATGCTGATTCTATTGCTCCTGAAGCAATTGAAAGAGAAAGAGCTATTGTAATAGAAACTATGAAAGCTGATCCTAAAATGGTTGGTAAACCAGAAGAAATGATTGCTAAAATAGCAGAAGGTAAATTAAATGCGTTCTTTAAAGAACAAACATTAATTGCACAACCTTTCGTAAAAGATGCAAACAAGAGTGTTGCAGAATATTTAAAAAGCGTAAATGCAGATTTAAAAGTTTTAGCTTTTAGCAGAGTTGCTTTAGGGTAGAGTCAGAAGAGTCTGAGAGTTAGTAGAGACAGAAAGATTCTGAAAGAAACTTATAATAAAATTCCACAACAATGTTGTGGAATTTTATGTTTTATACTTTTTAAAACCGACTCTCTGACTTCCCGTCTTACTGACTTCTCTACTTTCCTCCAAAAACTTTCCTTAATAATTCTGTAGTTTGTGCTGCAGGAGAATATTAAACTAAATAGTTTTGCCATTTTTGAATGATAGGATATAAATCCTCGCAAAAATCATTGCGTTGAAACATAGGTTATTTTGAAGGATCTATTTTTTTCCAATACCACAAACTACTGCTCTAGCCCTGAAGAATTTTCATTTAGGATTTTAATAAACTCCGTTCCCCATTTTTCGTAAAGGACTATTGAGATTGTGTGGTCGTTAACATTGCTGGCAACGTTGAGTATTTGCGAAGGCAGGGAATTCATTGCTCGTCTGCCCGGTACTGCTGCCCAATAAAGTTATAAAAGTAAAAGTTAACAAACAAAAGCCCAGCGATGCTTGTCCTGCCCGGCTGATGTTGATAGCGATAAAATGCCCATTGATACACCGTCAAGCCCCAATTGCAGCAATACTTTTGTTAGCGGCTGCCCTTTATTCTATTGCTATTATTCTTTTTGCTTTGTTATTCCAAAGTATTATTCTTTGTTCCAAACTTGAGGTAATAATTCTGCTGCCTTGTTGATTCCATGAAACACCCCATATATAGTCTTTCGAATTACCTTCTGAAATAAGGTTTCCTTTTGTGTCCCAAATTCTTAATGCGTCACTTGCTGATGCCAATCTATTCCCTTTTGGATTCCAGGCCAAATTTCTGTATTCACCTTTGCTAATGTCAATTGATTTTAAAAGTTCACCTTGTCCATTCCAATATTGAAGTAAAGATTTGTCTTTTTCATCTCCATAGTCACCTGTTACAAAAAAATCACCTGAATTGTGCCAAGAAACACTCAATAGCATTACGTCTTCGGGTCTATGTTTTATGGATTTTATTAAATTCCCTTCAATATCATAAAAACGTATTTTGTCTGTAACCGTTGTTAGAATGTTTTTTTTCGGATGCCAATCTATAGCTGTTATACTTTTGGTTGAATTGCTTTGATTTACAAACTTTCTTATCAATTTACCTTTTATATTGTAAATTAATATTTGACCTTCATTGTCGGCAACTGCTAAATATTCGCCTGTGTAATTCCAGTCAATTCCTCTTGCTCCTTCAGGTGAAATTTCGTTTAATTCAATTTTTTCGTTGTTATCCAAATTGATAATACTTGTTTTGTCTTCCGAACTTTGTGTTGAGACAGCAATAATGTTTTTTGTAGGATGCCATTTTACCCGTGTTATAGTGTTTTTTATAGGAAGCGATTTATATGTTTTTAGATTGCTTCCACTGTAAATTTTCAAAGTATCTATGTTTCCACCAATTGCAATATATTTTCCATTTGAACTCCAATCGGTTGACCAAAGGATTTTTTTGTTCGCTGTATCTTGAGAAAAGGCTCGATTGTCAAGAAAGGTTAGTAGAACAATGAAAACCGTCAATAATTTTTCTCCTTTTGTCATAAGTTGTCGTCTGTGTTGTCGCCTTAGGGTTGCCACTAACGGACAGGGCTTGCCGAAGTACGGGAATTAGTATTCCGTCCGCCCGGTACCGATGATGATTGAAAAACTAAAGTTGAAGATAACAACAAAAAGCTAAATAGATAATGTCAAGCCCGATATGAAGCACAATAGAATTACAAAAAGCGGAGGATAACTTCCGTCTGCCCGTATTTTGGCAAACCCCCTGTTGTACGTTCGCCCTTCTTCGTGGTCATCTACAATGTGGGTCTGTGTCCAACCGCAGAGTGTTGCCTGTGCGTTGGCACAAGGCAGGCTCTTTTGCAAGGTTGGCTTTTGTGTGTCGGCTTTGTGTGCCTTGCAAATGTGCCTGACTTGGTGCGTTGGCTTATGAGAAGATGTCTCCAAACATATACTTTCTATAGCTTTCTAAAACAGTGTCATTTACAAACCCATCGTTATAATAAAATAATTGAACT
>JANLVQ010000022.1:0-4953 GCA_031364085.1 Chitinophagaceae bacterium | reverse complement strand
AAGTTTTGATGAAAGCTATTATAGATTTTAATACTATCATCAAATTTTTCATTTGCTTTTTCTGGAACAAATCCTGAAACCTCAATAAAGTTGTGATAATATAAATTATCTTTTTGCTTTTGTGCTAATGTATGTGTGGTATTGCAAATATCTCCAACTGCAACAATGCCATTTTCAATCATTTCATTTTCGGCATCTTGAATAGCTTGTTGAATAATTTCTGTTGAAGCATTCCTTTTTTGTAAGACGTTTAAAATAAAATCTACAATTCCTGTTTGTTCTGGTATTGCATTTTTTAAATGACTTAATTCTAGATGACAATGGCAATTAATAAAACCTGGTGAAATGGTGCCTTTGAATTTTTGAATATCATCACCTGCATTTTGTTCATCAACAATATCTATTATCTTTCCTTTTTTATCACATACTAAAACATGGTTAGAAGACAAGGCTTCAACTCCTGTAAAAATAGTATCGGCTTGAAATTTTAAAAAAGACAAAGGTTTTATTTTACTATCAAATGTAGAATTTAATAGCATTTAAAATAATCGAAAGGTTCTTTACAATCTTCGCATTTAAATAATGCTTTACATGCTGTGCTTCCAAATTCACTTATTAAAGTGGTATGAATTGATTTGCATTGTGGACATTGGACGCCATCTTTTGTAATATCTCCAGCATTACCTTTTGGTGGTGCAATACCAAATTCTAACAATTTTTTCTTGCCAGATTCAGTCATCCAATCTGTAGTCCAAGCAGGGGAAAGTATTTGTTTAATTTCTATCTTATTAAAACCTTTCTCAATAAATGCTAATTTAATATTCATTGCAATCATATCCATTGCTGGGCAACCTGTATAAGTTGGAGTGATGGATATTTTTATTATATCATTTTCAATAACAACATTTCTTACAATTCCTAAATCTGTAATAGTTAAAACAGGCACTTCTGGGTCGCAAACAGTTTCTAGTATTTGCCAAATGAATGTTGTATTTATTATTTTATTTTTATTTAATTCTTTCTTTATCATTTTTTAAAACTATATTCTCTTTCAACTTTGCAAATTCTTATGGTGTAAGATTGATAAAAAATTTCTCTACCTAATTGTTGTGCAATTAAATGCTCAGTATTGTTCTTCCAATTTGAAATATCCTCTAAATTTTCCCAATAACTTACAGTTATTCCTATTTCATTTCTTGCAGATTCTACTCCTAAAAACCCTTTTTGAGTAGCAGCCAGTTCAACCATTTTGCTTGCAATTTCCGAATAATTATTTTCTACATCATTTTTTATAGAAGTAAAAATTACGGCATAATATGGTTTAAAATTTGTATTCATTTTTACCAAACACTATTTGGATAAGTTCTTTGCAAGATTTGCATTTCAGCTAAAAGTGTTGTTAAATGTACTGAATGTAAGCCATTTTTTCCATCACTTTGTGGATGAGCAGATGGTATAAATTGTAATGTAGCTTCATCAAAAATTTCTTTTACTTTTTGATGCCATTTCGTTTTGATGTTATTTAAATCGACACTAATATTTTTTGTAATCAAATCTAATTCATAGTCAGACATGATAAAAAACTCATCAGTAAAATCTTTTAAAATATCAATTGCATTTTTCATTCTTGTATGACTTTCTTCTGTTCCATCTCCTAATCTAATAACCCATTCACTACTCCATCGTAAATGATAGGCCACTTCTTTTAATGATTTGGTTGCAATTGCAGCAAGTTGTTCATCGGATGATTGTTGTAATTCCTGATAAAAGAAATGTTGAAAACAACTAAAGTAAAACTGACGTAATACAGTAAGAGCCCAATCTCCATTGAATTTTTCTGTTATTAAATGGTTTTTAAATTCATTTGCATCTCTTAAATATGCAAGGTCATCTTCAGTTGGTTGTGTACCTTTAACTGATAGCATAGTTGCAGCATATTGATAAAAATTTCTTGCTTGTCCTAGTAAATCCAAAGCAATATTGGTTAATGCAATATCTTGTTCAAGAACTGGTCCATGCCCACACCATTCACTATTTCTATGCGAAATGATTAAAGTTGTATCGGCTAAGTGAAGCGTGTAATTGAAGAGTTGAATGGAATTCGTAATTCGTAATTTGGAATTTAGTAATGACATAATTATTTTACTACTTTTGATTTGTCTAAATAATTGATATATCCATTAATTAATTTAATAACTGCTACACTTAATTCAGACAAATTATTAAATGTTTCTGTAGTTATATATTTTTCATCAAAAGCAGTAGTTAAATGTTCTAAAGTTTCTGTTGCAGACCCTCTTGCTATGATAAAAAAGTTTCTTGTATCTGTAAATGTATATCTTCCATAACCTTCTGCAATATTTGCTGTTATTGATCTAGAAGAACGAATTATTTGTTTTGTTAAGAGGTATTGTTCTAAAGAAGGAAAAGATTTGACCATTGTTGAAATTTCTGTTCTTAATTCTCTTCCTTTTTTATAAGATTCAAGTTCTTTATAACCTTTATAGTCCATACATGAAATTTAAGTTAATAATAGTTTCACTTTTAAATCGTATTTACTAATTCCCAATCCCAAATTCCCAATTCCAAATTACATATGCCCAACTTCATCTGGTAAATCATAGAACGTTGGATGGCGATAAATTTTATCTTGAGCGGGGTCGTATAAACTTTCTGCTTCATCAGGGTTTGTAGCATGAATATGTTTACTTTCTACAACCCAAATACTTATACCTTCCATTCTTCTGGTATATACATCTCTTGCATTTTCAATAGCCATTGCTGCATCTGTTGCATGTAAACTACCAACATGTTTATGGTCTAAGCCTTGTTTGCTTCTTATAAAAATTTCCCATAAAGGCCAGTAGGATGAATCTTTATTTTCATTTGATGTATCAGAACTATTAGAAGTTCCACCACCTTGAATAGCATCATAATCTCCGTAGTAGTATTTATTTATCAATTTCATCTTAAGCTGCTTTAGTTGTATTTCTATTTTTTTTCTTTTCAGCATGTGCAATGGCTGCATCTCTTACCCATTTACCATTATCCCAAGCATCAATTCTTGCTTTTAATCTTTCTGCATTGCAAGGTCCATTTCCTTTTACCACTTGCCAAAACTCATCCCAATTAATTTCACCAAAATCATAATGTTTTCTTTCATCATTCCATTTTAAATTAGGGTCGGGTAAAGTCATATTCAACACTTTAATTTGCATCACACACATATCTATAAATTGTTGGCGAAGTTCATCATTGCTCTTACGTTTAATTTTCCATTTCATACTTAAATCACTGTTGGTGCTTTCACAATCTCTTGGTCCAAACATCATTAAACTAGGCCACCACCAACGATTAATAGCATCTTGGCACATGGCTTTTTGTTCATTAGTTCCTCTAGATAATGTGAGTAATATTTCAAAACCTTGACGTTGATGAAAACTTTCTTCTTTACAAATTCTCACCATGGCTCTGGCATAAGGGCCATAACTGGTTCTGCAAAGCATTACTTGGTTTAATATCGCAGCACCATCAACTAACCAACCAATAGCACCCATATCTGCCCATGTTAAAGAAGGGTAGTTGAAGATTGAAGAATATTTTGCTTTTCCAGTATGTAGTTGTTCTACCATCTCGTCTCTGCTGATGCCTAAAGTTTCTGCAGCTGAGTATAGGTATAATCCATGACCAGCTTCATCTTGAACTTTTGCTAAAAGAATAGCTTTTCTTTTTAATGAAGGGGCTCTGGTAATCCAAACACCTTCGGGCAACATGCCTACAATTTCGCTATGTGCATGCTGACTAATTTGCCTAATGTTTGTTTGTCTGTATTTTTCAGGCATCCAATCTTTAGGTTCAATTTTTATTTCTTTATCAATTTTCGATAAGAATAAGTCTTCAAAATTTACATCCATAATGCAACATTTAAAGATGTAAAGTTAAATGAATTCAATTTGCTAACAAGTGTTAGGTTTTGTTGAAATACAAAAAAAATGGATGCCAATTGACATCCATTTTTTATAGATAAATTTCTGATTATTTAATTGTAGCGGTATCAGCAGTATTTACTTCTGCCGGAGCAGCCATTTCAGTAACTACAGGAGCAGGATCTTTTGCTTCAACTTTTTTGCTATTGATAGCAGCTAATGTTGGAGCAATTACTAAGCTAACAATACTCATTAACTTGATTAAAATATTCATTGAAGGGCCAGATGTATCTTTAAATGGATCACCAACTGTATCACCAGTTACAGAAGCTTTATGTGGCTCAGATTTTTTGTAATACATTTCACCATTAATTTCAACTCCTTTTTCAAATGATTTTTTTGCATTATCCCAAGCACCACCAGCATTATTTTGAAAAATTCCCATTAAAACTCCACTAACAGTTGCACCAGCTAAAAATCCCCCTAAAGCTTCTGGACCTAATAAAAATCCTATTAATAATGGAGAGATGATTGTGATGGCACCTGGTAACATCATTTTCTTTAAAGAAGCTTCAGTTGAAATAGCAACACATTTTTCATATTCTGGTTTTGCTGTTCCTTCCATAATTCCAGGAATTTCTCTAAACTGACGACGAACTTCTTCAACCATAGCCATAGCAGCTTCACCTACAGCTCTTATAGCAAGTGAAGAAAATATAAAAGGAATCATTCCACCAACAAATAATGCAGCTAAAACATCGGCTTTATAAATATCAATATGTTGATTATCTGGCATAGCCACCCCAACAAAAGCTGCAAATAAAGCCAATGCTGTTAAAGCAGCAGAAGCAATAGCAAAACCTTTTCCACTTGCAGCAGTTGTATTTCCAACAGCATCTAAAATATCAGTCTTTTCACGAACTTCTGGGGGCAAATCACTCATTTCAGCAATACCGCCAGCATTGTCAGCAATTGGTCCAAAAGCATCAATGGCTAATTGCATTGCAGTTGTAGCCATCATACCAGC
>JANLVQ010000011.1:0-1846 GCA_031364085.1 Chitinophagaceae bacterium | reverse complement strand
GTTCAAGCACTCTTAAACGATCTCTAAGCATTACAATTTTGTGAAAAAAATCTTCAATCGGAATTTCTTTTGGCTTTAATGATTTATCGAAAGGTTGCAAACTCATTACACCTTTTTGCCAGCGATCGCCTAAATGCACTTTTTCGGTTAAGCCTCCCCACATTTGTAAAATTTTTAATAAAGATTTTTCAACATCAGATGTGGTTTCAAGTTCAGTGCTAATATTTTCTTCTATAATTTCATCTAAATTAGAATCATTTTTATCTATTTCTTTAGTACCGTGTAAAATGAAAGTAATTAAATATGTGGCATATTTTACTCCAACAATTACACCTTGACCAAAATGTGTATGCTGTAATCTGGTACCAATACCTAATGTAGTTTGTTCCATAATTTATTTAAGTTTAAACTTTAATTTTATTTGTTCAACTTTGCTGATATAAAGTTTTAATTGTTTTTTCTGTTCTTTTATGAAACTATTATCATCAAGAATGCCTAAAATACTATTCATTTCATTTTCATTATCATAAACCATCTTTCTAAATTCGTTGTTATAATCTTTTTCACGTGAAGTTTCAATATTTTTTACCATCCATTTTTTAGTGTTGATGGATTGATTGAGCATTTGAGAGAGTGTATTGTGATCTATTTTTTTTATACCAAATAAAACCTGTAAACATCCTAGTGCATGTAGCAATTTATCAGTTTCATATTTATTGGAACATTTTTTATAAAATTGATGTACAGCATCCCAAGAATTTATTTTATTCGATTTTATTTTTCCTTTAAGAATTTCAACATCTTTTTTTAGCATCATTTGCCCACCTATATTCAGCCATTCTGCTTTAGTTGAATTAGGAATTGTTTTATAAAGCTGTTGTGCTGATTTGATATTTTCTTTTTCAATCCATTCAACTAAAAGAGTAGTGGCATAAAACAGAACAACATCTTTAAATACATCATAAGCTTCAAGAGCTTTTAAAATTATTGCGGGTCGTTTACTATTTTCAAAAATTCCACCTTCTACTTCAATTGTATTACAAAAAACATTTTTTTGTTGAAATAATATTTTGCCTTGTTCAATATTTTTTTGTGACGATAAATTTTTTATTCCATTTTTTTTGTGCCAAGATGCTCCTGTTATTTCTTCAAGAAAATGAAGCGAATTTATTATTTCACTAATGGTATCAGGGGCCAAATAATTATTTTCTAAGTGCTGAATTTTATTAACTCTTTTATCTCTGTCAGAATATTTCCAGGCATTTCGTTCAAGGGCATACATATTATATAAAAACCAATATGCTGGCATGATAATAAGTTTATCATGGCTAACATCATTAGACACAAGAGAAAATGGGATATTAATTTTTAATTCAGCAGAATAATTTCCTTTTGCAATTATTATAAAACTTGAAAAGATAGAATTGTGTTTTAAACTTACACATAAGCCTGGCCAAAACCCACGACCAGCAATAATTTCACCATCTGCACCCCTTGAGTTATGATTGCTGCCAATGGTTGATCCTGCAGCTAAATTACTTTGACCTAAAAGTAATGAAGCACATAAAAAAGAATTATTATGATGTTGTTCATGAAAAGAAAAAATCAATTAATTCAACACTTCGCAACATGAAATAGTCGAGTTAAATCCAAGATATGAATTAATTAATCTTGCTCCATATTTTAATTGAGAGTGATTTGCTGTAATAAAACGAACAGCTTTAACTCCATAAAAAATTCTACACCCATAACCGATAATTCCATTTACTAATTCACAACCTTCACCAATTTGAGTTCTGCCTTCACCATTACCAGAATTAATAGTTAAATTTTTTAATTTGTTAAC
>JANLVQ010000008.1:0-1937 GCA_031364085.1 Chitinophagaceae bacterium | reverse complement strand
GATGGAGGTATGGGCAGTACATACAAACTGTTATGATTATAGTTTTTACACAGTATAACAGTTAAGGAGAAATTATTTTTTTCTTTTTCAAACCCTAACAATTCACCTAAAGAAATTCGCTCATCAATCTTTCTAATGTTCTTCCAGTTCAACCATTTTTCACCAATTAACATTGTAGCATATTCACCAATTGTCATCCCATAAACAATAGGCACAGCTTGCATTCCAACAAAACTTTTATATTCATTTTCTAGTACTGGACCATCAATATAAAATCCATTGGGGTTTGGCCTATCTAAAATAATTAAAGGCTTATCATTTTCTATAGCAGCATCAATAAAATATTGTAATGATGAAATAAATGTATAAAATCTTACCCCAACATCTTGAATATCAAAAACTAAAACATCTACATCAATTAACTCAGCTTTCGTAGGTTTTATTTTTTTCCCATATAGCGAAATAATTGGAATTTGAGTTGCCTCATCAACCTCATTGCCTATTTTTTTCCCAGCATCTGCTGTACCTCTAAATCCATGTTCTGGTGCAAAAATTTTTGTTACTTGAATACCAGATTTTAACAAAGTATCTATTAAATGTGTTTGATTAATTGTTGATGTATGATTTGCAAAAACTGCAACCCTTTTATTTTTTAATAAAGTAAAATATTGATTGGTTTGAAATGCACCAGGCAAAATTTCTTGTGCCTGAATAGTTTGTACAAGAAAAAATAAAATCACATAAAAAAAACGCATATTGCAATAATTATTGAAAGCAAATAAAAAATAATAGATATTTGATTTTTTAAAACTAAGGATAGAAATGCAAAAAGAAAAAATTTTAGTAATTGGTGCTTCTGGACAAATTGGTGTTGAACTAACACTTGCACTAAGAAACCTATTTGGCAACAATAATGTTATAGCATCAGATTTAAGAGAGGAAAATGATTTACTTAAAGGCACAGGGCCTTATGTAAGTTTAGATGTAATGAATAAAGAAATGTTACACGTTCAAGTCATTCGTCAGAACATTACACAGATTTATTTATTAGCTGCAATTCTATCTGCAACTGGAGAAAAAAATCCAAATTTGGCTTGGAGTTTAAACATGCAAAGCCTTTTAAACGTTTTGGACATTGCCAAAGAAGAAAATTTAACTAAAGTGTATTGGCCTAGTAGCATTGCAGTTTTTGGTCCAACAAGCCCAAAGCAAAATTGTCCTCAACAAACCATTATAGAACCTGCAACTGTTTATGGAATTAGTAAATATGCAGGAGAGTTTTGGTGTAATTATTATTTTAATAGATATGGAGTTGATGTTAGGAGTTTGCGTTATCCAGGATTAATTAGCTATAAATCTGCACCAGGTGGTGGTACAACAGATTATGCTGTTGAAATTTTTTATGAAGCATTACAACATAAAAAGTATGAGTGCTTTTTACAAGAAAATACCTACTTACCTATGATGTATATGCCCGATGCTATTAAAGCTACAATTGAATTAATGGAAGCTCCGAAAGATAAAATATCTGTTCGCCATTCTTATAATGTTTCAAGTATGAGTTTTTCTCCAAAAGAAATTGCTACTGAAATTCAAAAAATAATTCCCGATTTTAAAATCAGTTATAAAGACGATTACAGACAAAATATTGCAAATAGTTGGCCACAAAGTATTGATGATTCTGTTGCAAGAAAAGATTGGAACTGGAAACATGAATACGATTTAAAGTCAATGACTCAAGATATGTTGTTGAATATGAACAAGTAATAATATTTCTACTGCTTTTTTTTATTCTTTGTATCGCTTCTCTACATTACCCTTAAATAAGGGATTTCCTAACAACATCAATTGATTCATTTTTGTATTGCAAACAGTAACAGGCTGTTTAGTCTTAAGGAGGCTTTAAAATCCAATATTCTTATTTGATAATCAATTGA
>JANLVQ010000336.1:0-6137 GCA_031364085.1 Chitinophagaceae bacterium | reverse complement strand
AGGTCTGTAATTCTAGCCTGACCTTTAATATTTTTAAATGCCGATTCTAAGCGTTCTTGTAAATTCTGAAACATAGTAAAATAATTATTAAACAAGCTGCCGTGCAACTATTAAACATCGTTGCGTCGCACACTTGTACGTTCTGTTTTCTATTCAACCATTTTGTAATGGGCTGCAAATATAATTGTCTATAACTTTAATCAGTCTTTATCAATTCATCTCAAATGAAAAAAATGGAAACATGGATTATTTATGCCATACTATCAATGGTTTTTGCTGGTATAACATCAGTTTTAGCAAAATATGGTTTACAAAGCATAAATGCCGATTTAGGTTTGGGTATTAGAACCACTACCATATTTTTTTTAATTATCATTTTTGTATTGGTAACAGGTAAAACAAAAGGCATTGAATTAATAACTAATAAACAATTATTTTTATTGGTAGCTTCAGGTGTTACAACCACTTTAAGTTGGATATTTTATTATAGGGCTATGAAAGATGGATTGGTGTCATATGTTGCTGCTATAGATAAAGCTAGTATTGTAATTACTTTGGTTCTATCATTCATACTTTTAAAAGAACCCATGAGTACAAAAATTATTTGTGGTGCTTCTTTAATTTTTATTGGCATGATAGTTTTGGTGTGGAAGTAAAATTAAAACTCAAAACCTTTCAACAACTTTACAGCACACTCTAAGGTTGTATCTTTTTTTGCAAAACAAAAACGCAATACTTTATTGTCTGTTTTGTTTTTATAAAACGAAGAAACTGGTATAGTAGCTACACCAAAGCTTTTGGTGAGATTTACAGCTAAATCAAAATCATACATCCCACTCAATCCTTCATAACTATAACATTCGAAATAACTGCCATGAGATGGAATTAATTTAAATGGAGTTTGTTGCATTAAAGTTCTAAAATAATCTCTCTTTTGTTGAAGTTGTTTACCTAAACTTAAATAAGCATTTTCATTTTGTAAATAAGTGGCCAATGCAAATTGTACAGGACTGTTACAACTAAAACAATTAAACTGATGTACTTTTCTAAATTCTTGCATCAATAATTTAGGGGCAATACAATAACCCAATTTCCAACCTGTGCAATGGTAGGTTTTGCCAAACGAAAAACAAACAAAACTTCGTTCAAATAATTCAGGATAATTCAACATACTTAAATGTTTTTTATCATCAAAAATTAAATGTTCATACACTTCATCACTTAAAATAAAAATATCATGTGCAGCAATAATTTCTTTTAGTTGTATAATATCATCATCGCTCAACACCATGCCTGTTGGGTTGTGTGGGCTGTTGAGCATAATCATTTTTGTTTTGGGTGTTATCTTAGCCTTTACTTCATCCCAAGGAATTTGATAGGTAGGGTATTGTAAAGAAATTAAAATTGGTATTGCTCCATTAATTTCAATATTGGGTATATAACTATCATATGCTGGTTCAAAAACAATAACTTCATCACCTTTATTCAGTACAGTTGTTAATGCTGTATAAATAGCATAAGTGCCACCAGGTGTTACAGTAATTTCATCATTCACATCAACACTATTGCCATACAATTTAAAACATTTTGTTGCTAATTGTTCTCTTAAAGCATGCAATCCATTCATATGAACATATTGATTATGGCCAGTTTTCATGGATGCGTTTACCAATTCAATCAATTCTTCACCCATCATAAAATCAGGAAATCCTTGTCCTAAATTTATTGCAGCATGTTCTTGTGCTAAAACACTCATAGTGGTAAAAATTGTTGTACCAACATGAGGAAGTTTAGATTTAATTTTCATGTAACGAAGATAATTGCAAAGCATTATTAATATAGTATGATGCATGAAGAATGAAGAAATAATTCACTCATTTTATAACTACAAACCCTAACTTTAAGGTTCTTATTTAACTATGAATCCCAATTTCAATCAATTTAAAAATCAAATCACCAATCCATTAAAGTTTACATTATTTACTTTAGCAAAATTGCCAATGGCTTTTTTTAGTGGATTAAAAGTTACTCACTTAGAACCCAATGCTGCAGCGGTTTATGTTAAATTTAAATGGATCAATCAAAACCCTTTTCAATCTATTTATTTTGCTGTTTTAAGCATGGCTGCAGAATTAAGCACTGGCGTTTTAGCATTTGCACAGATTTATAAAAGAAAGCCAAGTATCAGTATGTTGGTAGTAAAACTTGAAGCTGAGTTTTACAAAAAAGCAGTTGGTACAATAGTTTTTACTTGTAATAATGGTGCTGAAGTGATTAAAGCCATTGAAGAAACTATTCAAACCAAACAAGGCATAACAGTAGCATGTACTTCTATTGGTAAAGATGAGCAAGGAGTTGAAGTAGCTAAATTTATTTTTACATGGAGCTTTAAATCAAAATAATTTTTATGAAAATAACCTTTCATGGTGCTGCAAGAACTGTAACAGGATCAAAGCATTTAATTACTTTAAAAAACAGTAAAAAAATTTTACTCGATTGTGGTTTGTTTCAAGGCATGGGTAAAGAAACTTTCGAACTCAATTCTAATTTAGAATTTGATGCTGCAGAAGATGATGTAATGATTCTTTCTCATGCACATATAGATCATAGCGGATTAATACCCAAGTTGGTGAAAGAAGGTTTTACTGGACAAATTTTTTGTACACCTGCAACCAATGAGTTGGCTAATATTTTATTAGAAGATTCTGCAGTAATACAAAGAGATGATAACCGATATATTAATAAAAAAAGAGAACGACAAGGATTGCCACTTTATGAACCCTTGTATGATATTGAAGATGCAACTAGGGCAGCAAAGTTTTTTGTTAAGCAAGATTACCATCAATGGTTTAAAGTTATAGATGGAGTAGAAGCCATGTTTACAGATGCTGGTCATATTATTGGTAGTGCATGTGTGCACTTAAAAATTATTGAAGATGGAGAAACTACTGCAATAACTTTTAGTGGCGATGTGGGTAGATATAAGGATATCATTTTAAAATCGCCAGAAGCTTTTCCTCAGGCAGATTATATTATTTTAGAAAGTACTTATGGTAATTCTTTGCACAATGATGTAATTAATTCTACCGATGCATTATTTAATTGGATACAAAAAACAATTGTTGAAAAAAAGGGAAAATTAATTATACCTGCTTTTAGTGTAGGTAGAACTCAAGAAATTTTATATTCTCTTAATCAGCTCAGCCTCGAAAATCGCTTACCTAAAGTAAAAGTTTTTGTTGATAGCCCTTTAAGTTCAAAAGCTACTCAAGTCGTTAAAAGCTATCCTGAATATTTTAATAATAGGGTTAAAAAATTATTAAAAACTGATACTGACCCTTTTGATTTTCCTGGATTGATATTTACAGAAAATGCCGATGAAAGTAAAGCCATCAATGAACTTAAACAACCTTGTATTATTATTTCAGCAAGTGGTATGGCCGATGCTGGCAGAATAAAACATCATATAAAAAATAATATTGGCAATGCCAGAAATACTATTTTACTAGTGGGTTATTGTGAACCCAATTCTCTTGGTGGAAAATTAATGAAAGGCAATAAAGAGGTGAAAATTTTTAGTGAATTTTATGATGTTGTTGCCGAAGTGGGAAGCATGAGAAGCATGAGTGCACATGGAGATTACGACGATTTATGTCAGTTTTTGAGTTGCCAAAATAAAGCAGTAGTAAAAGAAATATTTTTAGTACATGGAGAAGAAGATGTTCAATTTGATTTTCAAAACAGACTGAATAAAAAAGGCTATACCCATGTTTCAATTCCTAAACTACACGAAACTTTTCAGCTCAGCTAATATTTTAAGTATGAATTACCATTAAAGGTACTTTAGTATGAAAAGCCAATTTATTGGTATAACTCGAGTGTAAAATATTATACAACCAACTGTGTTTTTTTGCAACATTAATGATGATTTGTACTTTATCGTCCTCAGCAAATTCATTAACTGCATCTTCAAAATCGTTTCTTAAAGAATATTTATATTGAGGTGCATATTTTCTGAATAAATAATGTAAGGCAAATTTTTCTAAAGCAGGTTCAACTTCTTCACGAGTAAATTCTGGATCAAAATTTACAACTTCTAATTGTGGCATTGCTGCTTCTAAAAAATCTTTGATTTGTTGTTGTGGAACAGAGGTATTAATATCTTTAAAATCGCTTAAAAACATGGCTTTAGCAATAAATTGATAGCTACAATCTTTTGGAATGATGATAACAGGAACTTCAGTTTTATGAGAAATAGTTATGGTATTACTTCCAATTAATTTTTCATCCAAGGTGCCGCCTCCAGTGATTCCCATAATAATATAAGTAATTTCTTTTTGTTTACATAATTCTGCTACGCCATTTTCTAAAATGGCTAATTCAGAAAGCGTTTCAATGGTAATATGTATTGGGCAATTCTTTTTTAATCGTTCTGCTTCTTTTTCTAATTGCAAATGACTGGCCTCTTTAATGGCATCAATTTCAGAAATGATTAATGTAGACATAGGGTCAGCAATACTCACTGGCTGCCAAGCATTGTAAAGAAGAATATTATCAATTCTCAGTTGCTTAGCAAAACCAATTGCATAATCTGCAGCATTAATGGCAGTTGAAGAAAAATCGGTAGGTATAAGTATAGTTTTCATTGTAAAAGGTTGAACCCAAATTTACACTAAAAACACAGCAATTGTAAATGATTATTGTCAGTCTATAGTATGATTTATTTTTCCATTTGTTCAATTACAGCTTGTGTAACTCCTGTAAAGCTAAAACCACCATCATGAAACAGGTTTTGCATGGTAACCATTCTGGTTAAATCACTAAATAATGTAACACAATAGTTGGCACAATCTTCGGCATTTGCGTTACCAAGTGGACTCATTTTTTCTGCATAATTTATAAAGCCATCAAAGCCTTTAACACCACTACCTGCAGTTGTTCTTGTAGGTGATTGAGAAATTGTATTTACTCTTACTTTATTTTTTACACCATAATGATAGCCAAAACTTCTAGCAATGCTTTCTAATAATGCTTTGGCATCTGCCATTTCGTTATAATCTGGAAAAACTCTTTGAGCAGCAATATAAGTTAAACCAACAATGCTACCCCACTCACTCATTGCATCTAATTCATAGGCAGTTTGGCAAACTCTGTGTAAACTTAAAGCAGAAATATCCAATGTTTTATATTCTAATTCGTGGTTAAGTTTAGTGTAGTGATTTCCTTTTCTAATATTCATGCTCATACCTACACTATGTAAAACAAAATCTATTTTACCACCAAAATGTTCCATAGATTTAGTGAAAAGATTATTTAAGTCATCCATATTAGTTACATCTGCACCAATAATGGGAGCATTACAAGCTTCAGCTAATTTATTGATTTCGCCCATACGTAAAGCAATAGGAGCATTGGTTAAAACAATTTGTGCACCTTGTGCAACACATTGTTCAGCAGCTTTCCATGCTATTGATTGATCGTTTAATGCACCAAAAATGATTCCTTTTTTTCCTTTCAATAAATTATTAGACATAAGCTTTATTTTGAAAAACAAAAGTAAGGCGAAACTGTTAAAATTGAAGCATATTGCTCTACAAAGCTTGTAGCATTAATAGATTGCTTCAAACAACAAAATAAAAACTTCGAAACAAAATGTTTCGCAGAGCAAGGTATTACTAAGTTGCTTTAAGCAACAAATATAAATTGCGAAACTACAAGTTTCGCAGAGCTAGGAGTATATATTAAATAAGAGAAAAATAATACAAAATAGAAAAATTGGTCCTGTAATTAAATGAAAGTTCCTTTGTTTTTTTCTGTTTTTAATCGACATAAATAATAAATAACAATAAAGACTTAACAAAATAAGATGAAAAAAAATAGGTATGTAATTTTTAACAGAAATAATCATTAAAACAAATTCAGCAGAACTTGTTAAATAGATTAAAAAATTCAATTAATTTTTCATACTAAATAATTTTGTTGAATTATTTATTTTTCATTTTTAAGTATCCTTCGCAGCAACGTCTCCTTGCTAGGCGTTTTGTGGGTAGCTAAGGGACGTTGCGATGCTATAATCTGAAAGTGCTTTATAATTTTTTACTTTATGTATACCCTGTTCTACCACAACGTCCCTTAGC
>JANLVQ010000277.1:0-6106 GCA_031364085.1 Chitinophagaceae bacterium | reverse complement strand
AATAAAAATTCATTTGCATTGTTTTGATTATGGTAGAGGGAAACAAGAAATCTTACATCAATATTGTGTTGAAGTTAATTATTATAAACGCTCTAAAAGTTTTTTAAAATTATTTAGTTCAACTCCTTTTATTGTTGTTACAAGAAAAAATAGATTGTTAGAAAAAAAATTATTACAAGATGATTATCCTATTTTATGTGAAGGAATTCATTCAACAGCTATTCTATCAAATGAGCAGTTTAATAACAGAAAAATATTTGTTCGATTGCATAATGTAGAGCATGAATATTATCATCATTTGCAAAAATCTACTACCAATATTTTCAAGAAAGTATTTTTTTACCGAGAAAGAATTTTATTAAAAAAATACGAAAACTCACTTTCACAATCTCAGCATAAATTATTATCGGTAACTGAACTTGATGCCGAAAAATTTAGAACAATTTTTAATTGTACTACTGTTCAATATTTGCCTTTATTTTTACCTGAAGATTGGGTTTGCAACAATAAAATCGGAAAAGGAAATTATTGCTTATACAATGGTGATTTAAGTGTTGTTGCCAATCAAAAAGCTGCATTGTGGTTAATTAAAAAAGTAATTCAGGAAATGCCCAATATTCAATTCATTATTGCTGGCAAAAATCCATCTGCTCAATTATCTAGTTTTCAAAATTCAATTTCAAATTTAAAAATTATTGCAAATCCAAATGATGCAATAATGAATGAATTAATACAAGATGCACACATTCATATTCTGCCATCGAATAGTTCATCTGGTATTAAATTGAAATTATTAAATGCACTTTTTAATGGAAGATTTTGTATTGCAAATAATGATACTATTTCTGGTAGTGGGTTAAATGAATTGTGTAGCATTGCAAATACTCCAAAGGAATTTATTACTGCAATTGAAAATTTAGTTGATAAAAATTTTAATACTGAAATGATTGAACAACGAAAACTTGCTCTAACTAAAAAGTTCAACAATCAAAAGAATGCTGAACTTTTAATCGATATTATTTTTAATTAATTTAGTTATCTGAAACTAAACTAGCCACTAAATATTCATTATTTAATCGTGCAATATTGCTTAATGAAATTTCTTTTGGGCAAGTAGCCTCACAAGCACCAGTGTTGGTACAAGAACCAAATCCTTCTTTATCCATTTGAGAAATCATATTAATAACACGAGAATGGCGTTCAGGCTCACCTTGAGGCAACAAAGCCAAATGAGAGACTTTAGCACTTAAAAATAACATGGCACTACTATTTTTACAAGCAGCAACACAAGCACCACAACCAATACACATAGCTGCAGCAAAAGAAGCATCTGCTTTGTGTTTATTTATTGGCAATGAATTTCCATCAACAGCGTTACCAGTATTTACACTTATATAACCACCTGCTTGTATAATTCTATCAAATGCTGATCTATCAACAACTAAATCTTTAATAACAGGGAAAGAGTTTGCTCTCCAAGGTTCTACAACAATGGTGTCACCATCTTTAAAAGCTCTCATATGTAACTGACAAGTAGTGTTTGCTTGCCAAGGTCCATGAGGTTTTCCATTAATATACATACTACACATTCCACAAATACCTTCTCTGCAATCGTGGTCAAAAGCAACAGGATCGTCGCCTGTGGTAATGAGTTGTTCGTTAAGCACATCAAACATTTCTAAGAAAGACATTTCTGTAGAAACATCCTCAAGTTTATACATTTTAAACTCACCTTTAGATTGGTTGTTTTTTTGACGCCAAACTTTTAAGTTTACGTTAATGCTTTTATGTTCCATTTTAATTCGACAATTTTATAATTCGACAATTCGACAATTAAATTGCCGAATTGTCGAATTGAATTATTTACTAATTGTTGTTTTACTTGTTGCAATAATTTTAGTAACCATTTTATCAATTTCATTTAACTGTTGAACTAATAAAGAGCAATCAGGGTAAGACTTTGACTCTTGACAAAGCACTAACCAATATTTCGTTTCTTCAATTTCTTTTGCAGCGATTTTAAACTTATGAATAAAGTCACCTTTGCTTTCTGCATTTTGTGCTTCGTGAATATTTGCTCCAATTGAAGTTCCACTTTTCATCAATTGTTTTGCAATTACATACTTTCTTTTCTTTTCCAACAACTCAACGTATTCAATAATCGACAAGGGAAAAGCTATTGTTTTTACAAGAATAATATTTTCCTTTTGGTTCTGCATCTTTTTTAAATTCGACAATTAGTTAATTTGACAATTCGGCAATGAAAAATATTGAGCTTTTAAACAATTGTCGAATTGAACCCATTACTTATAATTCCTTGCACTAGGTTTAATCACATCATATTTTAAATACTCTTTGTGTAAATCCCATTCATGTTCTCCTTTCATTTCCCAATTAGATACGTACATAAATTTTTCATCATCTCTTAAGGCTTCACCTTCTTCAGTTTGGAATTCTTCTCTAAAATGTCCTCCACAACTTTCTTCTCTATCTAGTGCATCTTTACACATTAACTCACCTAGCTCAATAAAATCAGCTACTCTGCCAGCTTTATCTAATTCAGGATTAAATTCTTCAATACTTCCAGGAATTTTTACATCACTCCAAAATTCTTTTTTCAAAGCCTGAATTTCTTGAATGGCTTGTTTTAATCCCTCAGCATTTCTTGCCATGCCACATTTATCCCACATAATTTTACCCAAACGCTTGTGCAAACTTTCAACACTTTGTTTTCCTTTAATATTCATCAAAGTATTAATTCTATCACTAACTTTTTTCTCTGTTTCTTCAAAAGCAGGATGATTGGTTTCGATAGCTTTTGCATAAATTTCATCGGCCAAATAATTTCCTAAAGTATAAGGAATAACAAAATAACCGTCTGCCAAGCCTTGCATTAAAGCACTTGCTCCTAAACGATTGGCACCATGATCACTAAAGTTTGCTTCACCAAGTGCATATAAACCTTTTACATTAGTCATTAACTCATAATCTACCCATAAGCCACCCATAGTGTAATGTACTGCAGGATAAATTCTCATAGCAACTTCATAGGGGTTTTCTCCAGTAATTTTTTCATACATATCGAAAAGATTACCATACTTTTCTTTAACAACTTCTTTTCCTAAACGTGTAATTTCATCGGCACCTACATTACCTAAATTTCTTTTACTTACTTCAGCTTTTCCATAACGTTGTATTGCATCTGAAAAGTCAAGATAAACAGCTTGTTTCGATGTACCAACGCCAAAGCCTGCATCACATCTTTCTTTTGCAGCTCTTGAAGCAACATCTCTAGGTACTAAGTTTCCAAAGGCAGGATATCTTCTTTCTAAATAATAATCTCTTTCTTCTTCGGGTAAATCAACTGATTTTCTATTATCATTTTGTTTTTTTGGCACCCAAATTCTACCATCATTTCTTAAACTTTCACTCATTAAAGTAAGCTTAGATTGATGATCGCCACTCACAGGTATACAGGTTGGATGAATTTGTGTGAAACAAGGATTGCCAAATAATGCACCAGCTTTATGGGCTTTCCAAGCTGCAGTTACATTACTTCCCATGGCATTTGTTGAAAGATAAAATACATTGCTATAACCACCGGTACATAATAAAACTGCATGTCCGAAATGGCGTTCTAATTTTCCAGAAACTAAATCACGTGCAATGATTCCTCTTGCTTTATCCTCAATTTTTACTACATCTAACATTTCATGACGAGCATATATGGTTACATTACCTAGTGCTACTTGACGTTCTAAGGCTTGATAAGCACCAATTAATAATTGCTGACCAGTTTGACCAGCAGCATAAAACGTACGTTGTACTTGTGTTCCACCAAAACTTCTATTGCTTAATAAGCCACCATATTCACGTGCAAAAGGAACACCTTGAGCTACACATTGATCAATAATATTTGTACTAACTTCTGCTAGGCGATGAACATTCGCTTCTCTAGATCTGTAATCTCCACCTTTAATAGTATCATAAAATAAACGAAAAACACTATCACCATCGTTCTGATAATTTTTTGCAGCATTAATACCGCCTTGTGCAGCAATTGAGTGTGCACGACGTGGACTATCCTGAAAACAAAATGCTTTTACTTTATAGCCCATTTCTCCCAAACTAGCAGCAGCACTTGCTCCAGCTAAACCAGTACCAACAACAATAATTTCTAACTTTCTTTTGTTTGCAGGATTTACAAGTTTGCAATGACCTTTATAGTCAATCCATTTTTTTTCTAATTTTCCTGCTGGTATTTTTGAATCAAGCATAATATTTAATTTGACAATTCGACAATAAAACAATTCGACAATTAACTAATGTAAAAGTGATTTGACAAAAATTGTCGAATTGTCTAATTCACTAATTGTTTAATTAATCCATCCAAAATGAAAACTTAAAGGCATTAATGCAAATGCTACACAAACAATTATTGAGAATCCAAATCCGAAGGCAGCAATCATTTGGAAGTATTTTTTATTATGCACTCCTAAAGTTTTAAAAGCACTTTGAAAACCATGTGCCAAATGATAACCAAGAGCAGCACATCCTAAAATATAAAGAAAAATTGTAAGTATTGTTGCAGCATCATGGCCAGTAAAAGTTTCTTTCATTAGTGCATACAAATCTTTTTCGTTCCCTAATGTTAACCCTTGTGAAATTCTATTGGGCAACCAAAAATGAGCAAGATGTACAATTAAAAAAATAAGAATTAGTGTACCCAAAATAGCCATACTTCTGCTATACCATTTGCTACCATCTTTATAGTTAACAGCATATCCTACACTTCTTGCTTTTTTATTTTGAATGGTAAGCATATAGCCTTGTACAATATGTAATATCAACCCAACAAACAATCCAATTTCTAAAATTCTTGGTATAAGATTAGCACCCATAAAATGAGCAGCTTTATTAAACATTTCTCCACCATCGTTAGCCCAAATACATGCATTTAAACCAACATGGACTATTAAAAATAAAATGAGAAAAATTCCTGTAAAACCCATTACTAATTTCTTACCAACTGAAGAAATAAACATCTGTTTCCATGTCATATAACAAAGTTGTGGTTTTGAATATTGCAAAAGTAATGTTGAAATATTAGATAATATAATTTTTTAAATCACTGCCTTTTACTTTTTATGGAACTATTTTACTGCTCATCACATTTTTTGTATTAAAAATTTTTTAAGTTATACCACAAGCTTACTTTTGAAACATGCTAAAGTTGTTTAGAATTTTATGGAATAGTTTTAAAATGGCACTTCAAGAGTTAAAGAATAATAAACTAAGAAGTGCATTATCTCTTTTAGGCATTGCTTTTGGCATTTTTTGTATCATCAGCATTTTGGCTACCATAAATAGTTTAGAAGGGAAAATAAAATCTGATTTAAAATCATTCGGCAGTAATACTATATATATTGATAAGTGGCAATACAGTGGAGGTCCAGAATATCCTTGGTGGAAATATATTAAACGCCCCGAACCGAAATATGCAGAAATGGCTTTTATTAAACAAAAAAGTACATTAGCTAGCAATGTTTGTTTGTATGCTCAAACTAGTTCAAACGCAACTATTGATGATAAAGTTTTAAATAATTCATCAATTTATTGTATTACTGAAGATTTTAATAAAATTCAAAATATCATTATAGATAAAGGAAGATATTTTTCTGAAATGGATTTTGAAAGAGGAACTCCAGTTTCAGTAATGGGGTATGAATATGCAATAATGCTTTTTACAAGTGCAGAAAGAGCTGTTGGCAAAACAATAAATATTAATGGTAAAGCAACTTATATTATTGGGGTTATTGAAAAGCAAGGAAAAAGTATTTTAGATGGATTCGATTATGATCATGCATTCTTAATGCCTTATCGATTTTTTGCTTCGGTCTATAACATCCGATATTGTAATCCTGTAATTATGGTTCAGGGAAAAGAAAATATTGCTTCAGTTGCTTTGTCTGATGAATTAAGAGGAGCCATGAGACAATTACATAGATTAAGCCCAAAGCAAGAAGATGATTTTGCTTTGAATGACATTAATCAATTAGGTGAAGAAGTAACTAAAGTTTTTGGTTCTGTTAATTTAGGTGGTTGG
>JANLVQ010000272.1:0-6882 GCA_031364085.1 Chitinophagaceae bacterium | reverse complement strand
TAATTATTCCGGCAACCCGAATTTATTTAAATGCAATGAAGTGGAGTGGAGCGCGGCACATATACGTGCCAAAAATTGGCTTAGCCGACGGAATTGTAAAAGCAATGTATTTCGGTAAAATATAATTTTTGAGTTTGTATTGAACTTATTGATTGTGTTCCAGTATTTACATTAATATGGTCATGTGCTTTATTGCTAATTTGGCAAGCTTCAAAAAATCCATCAATATTCATAACTTATTTATGGGCATTTATATTTTTAATGATATCAAGAATGATTACAATTTATTTTGTACCATTAAATCCACCTCAAAATCTTATTCCATTATTAGATCCATTAATTAATAAAACTTTTTATGAAGGTGTATTTATTACAAAGGACCTATTTTACTCTGGTCATACTGCATCTATTTTATTAATGAGTTTTTGCCTTAAAAATAAATTGCATAAAAAATTAACTCTTTTTGCTGCAATTTGCATTGGAATAATGGTTTTGTTACAGCATATCCACTACACTATTGATGTAATTGCTGTTCCATTTTTCACTTATTTAGTTTTTCACTTAAGTAAGAAATTTGTAGAAAAGAGTTTAGTTTAATTTTTCAACTAACACTTGTTAGCCTACATTTGCCAACAAAATTTTAAAACATATGGACTTTGAATTTTCGGAAGAGCAGTTAATGATTCAAAAAGCTGCAAGAGATTTTGCAATTAATGATTGTTTGCCTAGTGTAATTGAAAGAGATGAATTGCAAAAATTTCCAAAAGAACAAATTGAAAAACTTGCTGATTTGGGATTCATGGGAATGATGGTTGGCACCAATTATGGGGGAAGTGGGTTAGATACTGTTAGCTATGTTTTAGCAATGGAAGAAATTAGTAAAATAGATGCTAGTACAAGTGTGTGTGTTAGTGTTAACAATAGTTTAGTTTGTTATGGGTTAGAAGCATTTGGGAACGAACAACAAAAACAAAAATATTTAACACCATTAGCACAAGGAAAAAAAGAAGGAGAACTTTATATTGGTGCTTTTTTGTTAAGTGAACCAGAAGCTGGTAGTGATGCCACTTCACAACAAACAACTGCAGAGGATAAAGGGGATTATTATTTATTGAATGGCACTAAAAATTGGATTACCAACGGATCTTCAGCTTCTGTTTATTTAGTTATTGCACAAACAGATCCTGCTAAAGCACATCGAGGCATTAATTGTTTAATTGTTGAAAAAAACTGGCCTGGAGTTACTGTTGCTGCTAAAGAAAATAAATTAGGCATACGTGGAAGTGATACTCATAGCATAATGTTTAATGATGTTAAAGTGCCTAAAGTAAATAGAATAGGAGAGGATGGTTTTGGTTTTAAGTTTGCTATGAAAACTCTTGCTGGTGGCAGAATTGGAATTGCTTCTCAAGCTCTAGGAATTGCAAGTGGAGCTTACGAATTAGCTTTAAAATATGCTAAACAAAGAAAAGCTTTTGGAGTAGAAATTGCTAAACATCAAGCAATTCAATTTAAGTTAGCTGATATTGCAACAAAAATTGAATCAGCAAGATTACTTTGTTTAAAAGCAGCTTGGGAAAAAGATAATGGTTTGAATTATGATTTAAGTAGTAGCATGGCAAAAGTTTTTGCAAGTGAAGCAGCTATGTGGGTAACAGTTGAAGCTGTTCAAATACATGGTGGATATGGTTTTGTAAAGGAATATCATGTTGAAAGATTAATGCGTGATGCAAAAATTACTCAGATTTACGAAGGTACAAGTGAAGTACAAAGAATAGTAATTAGTAGAAGTATATTGAGTTAAAAAAGAAAAAGTGAGGGAGATACTGTCTTCCTCACTTTTCAATACAGGAAATATCACCTGCTTAATGGAGTTGCATTGCTGCAACTAATATGAACCTAAAAGTAGTGTTAATTTTCTTACCCAACAACTGATTGTTATCATTATTTATCCACTAATTTATGTTCTTCTGTAAATCAGCGACTTGTTGTTGTAAATTATTTACAATTCCTGCTAATTGATTTACATCCCATCTCTGAATATTGCCTGCTTTCTGTAAAATGTAAATTGCCTTCCACATTTCTAAAACGTCATCGGTACTAACTTGATAAGGTTCATAGCTGGGGTTATCACTTACTAATGTTACTTTATTTTTAGTTTTATTATTCTTCAGAATTCTTTTATACACTACTCCATCATTTTTAGATAATACTACATAAGTGTTTGAAGTTTTTACTTCTTCAAAATCATCAACTTTTTCACCTACAATTACACTGCCACTTGGTGTAGGCATCATACTATCTCCAATAATTTCAAATGCTCTATAATTTCCAGGAGCTAACATGGGTAAAGTAAAAGTATTTAGTTCATCTAAAAAGTCTGGGTCTTCATAGCCAGACATATAGCCTGCACTTGCTTTTTGAGGAACAAAGTGAATGATACCAGTTTTTGTGCTGGCCATTTTAAGATTTCTTCTTTCTTCTAAATAGTTACTAGCTTTTGGTGTAGATAAGTCTTTTAAAATTAAATCGTCTAAAGTAATTTTAAAAATCTTACAAACCCTTTCCATCGCTTCAAGCTTGGGTTCTGCTCTTTCTTCTTCATAAGCACCAATAAGTGAACGCTTCACATCAATTTTATTGGCAAACTCTTCTTGGGTTAAACCTCTTAGTTTGCGTAAATAACGAAAGTTTTTTCCTGCATAACTCATGGCTAATAAATTTGGCACAAATATACTAATATATTTAGTAATTGAAAATTATTTTTTCACAGGGTTTCTTATCTTCAAATATTAAAGTCATATTTACAAAAAAATGATTTGAAACTCTTTAAAAAATATACACAAACTTTTTTGCTATTTACATTACTTATAATTGTATTAACTTCTTGTGGCGTATATTCTTTTAGAGATGTTTCTGTAGATTATTCAAAATATAAAACCATCAAAATTGGTTTCATAGAAAATAAGGCTAGATATATTAATCCGCTGCTTAGTGTAAAACTTACCGATAAAATTCAACAAAAAATAATTAGTCAAACTAAATTAATCAGAACAAATAATGATGAAGCAAATTTTGTTTTATCTGGCTACATCATAAATTACGACCCTTCTCAAACCGTTGGTATCAGTAATTCACAAACTCAAACCAACAGATTAACGGTTACTGTTCATATTATTTTAAGAGATAATGTTGAAAATAAAACTCAAGAATTTGATGTAACTCGTAATTTCGATTTCAATGCTTCTTTATCTCTTCAGCAAGCTGAAGCAGATTTATTAGAAAAAGAAATAATACCAACAATAACAGATGAAATTTTCAATAAAATATTTTCGAACTGGTAAAAGATATGTAAATGAATAAACAATTAAACGATACTGTTTTTTATGTTACTGGTAAAGGTGAGCTGCAAACCACAGAGAAAAGTGATATTGAAAATTTATTAAGGGAACATCCATATTTTGCTCCTGCACAATTGCTTTTAGTTGCGAAACTTAAAAATGAAAATAGCTATAACATTAAAGAACAAACACAAAAAGCTAGTTTATTTTTTAATAACTCTCGATGGTTTCAGTATCAATTAACAGAAATAAAATTAGAAAGCACAAGTATTGATTATAAAGGAATTGAAGCAGCAACAAAGGAAATTGAACCAATTGTGTTACCGATTACAAATACTGCATTACAAGTTGAAACTAATAAAACTAAATCACAAATTATTAATTTTCACAATGAAGAAAAAGTAGGAGCAGAAGAAAACATAAATGAACCTTCCTATAACGAAATATTTATTCCAAATTTTTCTATACCTACAGTTGAACATGTTAAAAATATTTTTGATGGTATAGATGCAAAAGAAAAAACAGAGCAAACTGCTATTTCAGAAATTGAAAAAGTTGAAGTTGTTAGTGAAGTGAAAAATATTGAAAGTGAAATTATTAATGAAGCAATTATTGAAAATAAAGAAGGGTTAGTTGCTGATGTCGAAAATTCTAAAATTGATTTGCCCAATAATTTGGGTATAGCAGCAGTAAAAGAAGAGTGGGATAAACCTTTAGATGAAGTTAAAGATGCACTATTACCTTTTGAAACTGAACCTTACTATACTATAGATTATTTTGCTTCACAGGGTATACAATTCGATTTCAGTAAACATCCACACGATAAACTTACTACCAAAATGTTAAAGTTTACCGACTGGTTGAAGAAAATGAAGGGTATTAAACCAGAAAATATGGAGTTTGAAGAAGATGATGAATTGAACAAAACCATTCAAAACATTGCGTTTAACAGCAATGTATCAAAGGAAATTGTTACAGAAACTATGGCTGAAGTTTTTGCAAAACAAGGTAAAACTGAAAAAGCAATTCAGCTTTATATTAAATTAAGTTTTTTAATTCCCAATAAATCATCTTATTTCGCATCCAAAATTCAAGAATTAAAAGGTATTTAAATGACAACATTATTTGTAATTTTAATAGTAATCGCTTCTGTAGTGCTAGGTTTTATTATATTAATTCAGAACCCTAAAGGTGGCGGATTGGCAGGAAATGTTGGTGGCTTAAGCAATCAATTAATGGGTGTAAAACAAACTACTGACGTTTTAGAAAAAGGAACATGGATTTTTGCTGCTGCTATTGCCGTTTTATCTATTCTATCAACTTTATTTTTAAGTGGAGGTTCTGGTTTGTCTGAAGATGCTTCTAAAACCATCAAAAATATTACTCCTCCAGCTGCAACTACTCCAGCTGCCCCAGCTCAGTTACCTCCATCAAATTCAGCAACTATTCCTGCTCCGGCAAAACCATCAAAGTAAAATTTTAACTATATTATCTAAAAGCCTCGAATTTTTGAGGCTTTTTTTGTAGGATGAATTAGACAGTTAGTTCATAGTATTTTGTGTGAATTTTACACATCTAAAAAAAAGTTATAAATTGTTAATATAATGTTATTGTTATAAGAACATAAACACTTTACTTTGCTTCACTAAATTAATTTTATGAGTATGAAAAGAATTTTTCAAGCTACAATCGCCATTTTATTTTTGCCTATGGGCTTATTTGCTCAAGTAACATCTGGTACTATAATAGGTGTTGTTAAAGATATTACTGGTGCAACTTTACAAGGAGCTTCTGTTGAAGCAATTCACGAGCCTAGTGGAACAAAATATTCTACAGCATCGAACAAAACGGGTAATTTTTATTTACCTGGTGTACGTGTTGGAGGTCCTTACAAAGTTACCGTTCGTTATGTTGGATTTAAAGAAGATGTAACTTCTGACATTTTTATTCAATTAGGTGAACCAACAACTATAGATGTTAGAATGACTGACATTAAAGGCGAATTGAAAGAAATAGTATTAACTGCTACTGCACGTAAAGGTGCTCTAATTGCAAAAGATAGAAAAGGTGCTTCAACAAATTTGAGTAATGCACTGATAACAAGTATGCCAACTTTAAACAGAAGCATTGCAGATTTAGTAAAATTTACTCCACAAATGAGTGGGCCTAACCAAGGGTTTGGAACTTCTTTTGGTGGTCAAGATAATAGAGCAATTAATTTTACTCTAGATGGTTCTATCTTTAATAATTCATTTGGTTTACAAGCATTAAATGGTAGCCAAACCAACTCTACTCCAATTTCATTGGATGCCATTCAGGAGGTTGCTATTAATCTATCTCCATACAATTTAAGAGATGCAGGATTTACAGGTGCAAGTATTAATGCGGTTACTAAAAGTGGTACTAATACAATTCATGGTACTGCTTTCTACAATAATAGAGATCAATCTTTAGTAGGTAAAAGCACTATAAAAGGTCAAGACAATGTAGTTACAAACAATTTTGATGTTAAACAATATGGTGTAAGTGTTGGAGGACCAATTATTAAAAATAAATTATTCTATTTTGCTAACTATGAAGCAGAAAGAAGAACAGATCCAGGAGTTACATCTGCAATGATTTTAAATAATACCATTTCTGCAACTCAAAGAACTGAATTAACTGATTTATCAACTTTTTTATCAACTAAATTGGGTTACGAAACAGGCGGTTTCAATAACTATAGTTCTTTAACTACTAGTGATAAAGCAGTTGCAAGATTAGACTGGAACTTCAGCGATAAACACAAAATAAGTATTCGTGGTAATTACTTACGTTCTGCAAGAGATGTGCCTATTAGTAATTCAAACGTTATTAGAGGAAATCGTAACAGTATTAATTCTGTGAGTTATGCTAATTCTCGTTATGAAATTCATAATGATATTACAGGAGTAATTGCTCAAATTAATAGCCGTTTTAGTAATAAAGTAAGTAATGAAATTACTTTTGGCTATACAGCAAATAGAGATTACCGAGCTATAAAAGGAAAAGCATTTCCTACTGTTGACATTCAAAACGGAAATAATGAAACATTTACTACTTTTGGTGTAGATCCTTTCACTCCTAATAATGTTTTGAGCACTGATACATGGCAATTTAGCGATAACTTAACTATTTATAAAGGGAAACACACGGTTTCATTAGGGTTAAGTTTTGAAAGCTTTACTTATACTAATGGTTTTACGCCACGTATTAATGGTATTTATACTTACAATAATGTTGCAGATTTTTATTCTGCTGCAAATTCTTATTTAGCAAATCCAAGTTCTACAACTAGCCCTGTTGCTTTAAAAGGATACTCAGCTACATTTAGCAACTTGCCAGGTGGTATGCCTTGGTTAGTTACAACAAAAGCAAGAACTATTGGTTTTTATATTCAAGATGAATTTGATTTAAATAGTAAATTTAGTTTAACGTATGGTGTTCGATTCGATATTCCATTCTTCGCTAATAGCGGATTTATAAACACTGAAGTGGATCAAATGAGTTTTGTTAATGAAAA
>JANLVQ010000262.1:0-6489 GCA_031364085.1 Chitinophagaceae bacterium | reverse complement strand
ATTCAATATTTGATTTCCAACTTCTCGTAATGGTTGAAAAATAATACCAGGATACTTTCTATTAGAAGGTTCAATATCTTCAATAGTTAATTTTTCTAAGGCTTTTTTACGAGATGTAGCTTGTTTACTTTTACTAGCATTCGCAGAAAAACGTGCAATAAAATCAAGTAAAGCTTGTCGCTTATCTTCAGTTTTTTTATTTTTATCATTAATCTGACGAGACATTAATTGAGAGCTCTCGTACCAGAAACTATAGTTTCCTGTAAAGGTTTTAATCTTGCTTCTATCAACATCTGCAACGTGAGTACAAACAGAATCTAAAAAGTGTCTATCGTGACTAACTACTAAAACAATATTTGGATAATCTGCCAAGAAATTTTCTAACCATCCAATAGTTTCTATATCCAAACCATTCGTAGGCTCATCTAATAAAAGAATATCTGGATTACCAAATAAAGCCTGTGCTAATAATACTCTTACTTTTAAGTTACTAGGAATTTCGCTCATTAATGTGTAATGATACTGTTCTGTAACACCCAAGCTACCTAAAAATGCTGCTGCATCACTTTCAGCAGTATAACCTCCCATTTCTCCAAACTCAGCCTCTAATTCACTGGCTCTCATATAATCATCCTCAGTGGCTTCAGGATCAAGATAAATAGTATCTTTAGCCTTCATCACTTCCATCATTTTTTTATGACCCATTAAAACGGTATTCAAAACTGTTTCATTATCGAATTCAAATTGATTTTGTTTTAAAACTGCCATTCTTTCGCCTGGTGTAATTTCTACGTATCCTTTGTTTGGTTCTATTTCACCACTTAATATTTTTAAAAAAGTAGATTTACCAGCTCCATTAGCCCCAATTACTCCATAACAATTGCCTTTGATGAAGTTAATATTCACTTCATCGAACAACACTCTTTTACCATAAGCCAATGTAATATTCTTTGCACTTAACATTTTATTCTTTTATTATTTATTGATTTGAGAAAAACTTACTTTTTTTTAGGTTGCAAAATTAAGGATTACACTTATCTTTTTTGGTATTTAATTAGAACTCCTTATCTTCGCCGCCCAAACCATTAAAGAGGTATATAATTTATGTTAATAATTGATTCAAAAGATTGCGAAAACATCGACAAAGCTCTAAAGAAGTATAAAAAGAAATTCGAAAAGAGCAAAACTTTACTTAATTTAAGAGAAAGACAAGCTTTTACAAAACCGTCAGTTGTTCGTCGTGGTCAAGTATTAAAAGCTATCTACAAGCAACAACTTGCTAGTGGAAAATTAGATTAGGAGTTTTTTATTTCCCCAAAAATATTTCAGTAGCCTTTTGTTATTACTTTAGGCTACTTTTTTATGTTTACTACTTTACAAGAAAAATATCAAACATCATTTATTGAATATCTACAATTTGAAAAAAGATATTCTAAACATACCTTAATAGCTTACCAAACAGACTTACAACAGTTTTTTAGTTTTATTGAAAAACAATATCAACTCAGCAATCTTAATGAACTCAACACATCCATTATTAGAACTTGGTTGGCAAGTTTAAAAGAAGGGGAGTTGGAATCAAAAAGTATCAATCGCAAAATATCTACTTTAAAATCTTTCACTAAATATTTAATTAAAAATGGGCATTTAGAACATAGCCCAATGGCAGGAATCATCTCTCCAAAAAACTCAAAAAGATTGCCAAATTTTATTGAAGAAAATCAGTTGAACACTTTATTCAACCATGTTGAGTTTACAAATAGTTGGACCCACCAAACCCAAAAAATGGTTTTGGTATTATTTTATGCAACTGGTATGCGGTTGAGTGAATTAATTAATTTAAAAACTAACCAACTCGATTTTTCTAACAAACAATTAAAAGTTTATGGAAAAGGAAATAAAGAAAGAATTATTCCTTTGGGAGAAGATGTGATTGCTACTTTAAAAGAGTTTAATAATAACAATCCAACCGAGAATAAAGATTTTGTTTTTGTAACTGTAAAAGGCAAACAATTGAACCCAAGATATGTTTATGGATTTGTAAAAAAATATTTAGCATTAATTACTACTGTTAAGAAAAAAAGTCCACATGTACTCAGACATAGTTTTGCAACTCATTTAATGAATAATGGTGCAGAAATTAATGCTGTAAAAGAGCTATTAGGCCATAGCAGTTTAGCTGCAACACAAGTGTATACACATAATAGCATAGATAAATTAAAAGAAGTGTTTAAAAAAGCACATCCTAAGGCATAAGCCTAACTATTTCAATTACATTATTTAACAAAATAGTATTGGCTATTTCAGATTAATTAACTACATTAGTATTCATAAATAAACCCCACTTATGTAACAACACTACTTATAAATTTAGTATTTATTATTTCACCTTAAAAAAGACAATTATGACAGTAAACATTCAGTCAGTTCATTTTGATGCAGATGCAAAACTTTTAGATTACGTAAATAAAAAGATTCAAAAAATTAACCAATTTCATGACAAAATAATTAAGGTAGATGTGTTTCTTAAGTTAGATAATGTTGTTCACAATATAAAAGATAAAGTTGTTGAAATTAGAATTCATATTCCAAAACATGAGTTGTTTGTAAAGGCTTCAACAAAGTCGTTCGAAGAATCATTTGACAATGCGTTGGATTCAGCAATAAATCAAATAAAAAGAAAAAAAGAAAAGCAAATAGCATAATTAAAAAGTCCTCAATTTTTTGAGGGCTTTTTAATTATAACTTTTCAAGTTCTTGCACTACCCTACTTATAGGCAATCCCATTACATTATAATAACAACCATTAATTTTTTTTATTCCAACAACACCAATCCATTCTTGTATAGCATAGCCTCCAGCCTTATCGTAGGGCTTGTATTCATCTACATAGAATTCAATTTGTTCTTGTGTGAGTTCGTGAAATTCAACGTTAGTTGTTTCAGAAAAACAAATTTCAATTTCATCTTTTAATAAAACTACACCGGTAATTACTTGATGTGTTTTGTTGGAAAGTAATAAGAGAGAACTAATGGCTTCTTCTCTATTTTGAGGTTTGCCTAATATTTTATTATCAAGTACTACAATTGTATCTGCAGCTATTATAATTTTATTTTTTTCTGAAACCTTTTGCTGAACTGCTTTTGCCTTTTCGTTTGCTATAAAAATAGGCACTTCATTAAACGAAATATTATTTGGAAAATTTTCTTCTGTATAGGCTACTATAATAGAAAAATTTATATTGGCCCATTCGAGTAATTGTTTTCTTCGTGGTGATTGAGAAGCTAATATTATAGATTCCATTCTAGTTATTTATTTTAGATAATATGCAAAAAATAACATGGATAAAATACCATACAACATTACCCATTTAACTTTTTTACTCAGTTCTGAAAATTCATTATTTGTATTTGCTTTTATTAATTTTTTCTGAATTGAAACTAATGGCCAAATTAAAAAAACAAAAGCATAAATAATGCTAAACCACCAACCAAAACTTACTACATAAGCCTGAGCAACTATAAGCAAAGCAATAATTACAACTAGCCAAACTGTAATAAAAACTTTTGTGGCATTAATACCTAAAACTATTGGCATTGTTTTGCAGGCATTTTGCCTATCTCCATCAATATCTTCAATATCTTTTATCACTTCCCGAATTAAAGAAATGATGAATGAAAAAGTTGCATATAAAATTCCTAGTCGAAAAATTTTGTAATAATTTTCCAAACTAAATAATTGGTATTTAATTAATTCAATATATTCAGGTAATACTAACACTAATATAACCCATGCAGTAAGTAAAGAAATTATAACATTACCAATAATAAATTTTTTCTTAAGGGAAGCAGAGTATATAAACAAGAGTATCACTGCTATTGAATTAAAAATTCCAATCCAAATAAAATTAATACTCAGAGCAACAAAAAAACTTAATCCAATTCCAAAAGTACTTAAAACCAAATGCCAGAATATAGCCCATCGACGATTGATAAATTGATTTATGATTACTTTATTTGGCTTATTAATTACATCAATATTTACATCAAAATAATCATTAATAATATTTCCAGCACCTGCTATACAAATAGAAGCCAGTATAATTAGAACCAAATTAAAACCATTAATTTTTGGTTCAATTGAAATTGAAATTAAGTTATGCTCAATAATACAATAATGAAATAAAAGCTGAGTAATAGCTATAAACATTAAGTTGGGCCAACGCAATAGTTGCAAAAAAGCAATAATTTTTTTCACAATTTAATTATTGAATTAATAAGCCTCCATTAAGGAGGCTCATTAATAATTTTTATGAACAAATTATTTAATTACATAAATACTTGTTGCTTGAATAATAATTTCTTGCTTTGGTTCTTTTATTGCATCAATTTCTTCTTGAGATTTTTTTGCATCCTCTGCATAATGTTTCAACATTTCTACACTAGTTACTTTATTTTCTGCAGTACCTTTTATTGCAATAGTTTTTCCTTTCATATCTAAAGGCACTAAAAATTTATGGTCTTTCATTTTAACCATAATTATTTTATCGGCAGCTTTTATCTTTAACCAACAGCCTTCTGCAGCACAAACTTCAACAACCTCAGCTTCAACAACTACATCCATTTTCTTTTCATTGCCTAGTTTTTCTGCTAAATCAGTTGATTTTATAGCTCCATCAATTGATGTTTTCTCGCCAAATGTCATTCCAGCATTTGCTGGACCTTTAGGTGGTTGAGCAACTAAAACTCCACAAAATAAAATGGTAACGAATAAAGTATAAATTTTTGTCATGTTTTCAATTTTTACAAATGTAATAAAGAAAATGATTTTTAATTGCTTTTTGTGTAGCCTCAAAACTACAAATCGTTCAATAAATTAAAATAGCCATCTTATATTTGCAACTATTAAAACCAAAATTTCACTTCATTTATTAATACTATCTCAAACCAATTTTTATGGCTAATGCAAACATTCAGCAATTATTAGGTGATAAAGCAGAATATCTTTTAACCCATCAATGTAAAACAATTGATAAATCTCAATTGCATTTACCAGGTTCAGATTTTGTAGATCGTATATTTATTAATAGTGATAGAAATGTTAATGTACTCAGAAATTTACAAGCCATGTATGGTACAGGTAGATTAGCCAATACAGGTTATTTATCTATTTTACCAGTTGACCAAGGAATTGAACACAGTGCAGGTGCTTCTTTTGCAAAAAATTCAATTTATTTTGATCCAGAAAACATTATCAACCTTGCTATAGAAGGTGGCTGTAATGCAGTAGCAACAACCTTTGGAGGTTTAGGATTTTTATCAAGAAAATATGCTCATAAAATTCCTTTGATTATAAAAATTAATCATAACGAATTTTTAACTTACCCTAATAAGTTCGACCAAATTATGTTTGCATCATTAAAAGCAAGTTGGAACCTTGGTGCAACTGCAGTTGGTGCAACTATATATTTTGGTAGTGATGAAAGTGCTCGTCAAATTCAAGAAGTAAGCAAAGCTTTTGAAATGGCACATGAATTAGGAATGGCAACCATACTATGGTGTTATTTGCGTAATCCTGCATTCAAAAAAGATGGCGTAGACTACCACGTATCTGCTGATTTAACAGGACAAGCTAATCATTTGGGTGTTACTATTGAAGCTGATATCATCAAACAAAAACTTCCTGAAAATAATGGTGGATATAAGGCCTTAAACACAAAAGAAAGTGCTTACGGTAAAAACGATGAAAGAATTTATACTCAATTAACTTCTGATCATCCTATTGATTTAACCAGGTACCAAGTGGCTAATTGCTACATGGGTCGTGCTGGATTAATTAATAGTGGAGGTGCAAGTAGTGGTGCAAGTGATATGGCAGAAGCTGTAACTACTGCTGTAATCAATAAACGTGCTGGTGGAATGGGATTAATTTCTGGTCGTAAAGCATTCCAAAGACCAATGTCTGAAGGTGTTGGAATTTTAAACGCCATTCAAGATGTGTATTTAGATAAAAGCATTACAATAGCCTAAAAAAAATCATAAAGTATGCAAAAGGAGAAGCATGCTTCTCCTTTTGCATACTTTACAATTACTAATAACCAATTCATAACCTTATTTTTGTCTGCCTAAAAAAAGAGGATGACACATCCATACACATATATCGACCCCAATGCAACTATTGCACCCAATGTAAAAATTGATCCTTTTACAGTGATACATGGCGATGTACAAATTGGTGAAGGCACTTGGATTGGCAGTAATGTTACAATTATGGATGGTAGTAGAATTGGAAAAAATTGTAGAATTTTTCCTGGGGCTGTAATTAGTGCTGTACCACAAGATTTAAAATTTGCTGGCGAAAAAACAATTGTTGAGATTGGAGATAATACTACCATTAGAGAATTTGTAACCATCAACAGAGGTACTGATGAAAGAGGAAAAACGAATGTTGGTAATAATTGTTTATTGATGGCTTATAGCCATATTGCTC
>JANLVQ010000260.1:0-1837 GCA_031364085.1 Chitinophagaceae bacterium | reverse complement strand
TGGAACTGGTTCTTTAACTATTACAGGTAGTATTCCCATTACAAACTTATTAAATCTTAATCAACAAACTAGCCTATTACGATTTTCACGACCACTATATCAACCTTTAACCAAATCTGGTTTAACAACTTCTCAAGGCGACATTGCAATGAGGTCAAATATTGTAAAATCGGGTTTTAATATTAGTGGAGAAGGCGTAAAAGTTGGTGTAATGTCTGATAGTTATAATACAATTCCAAACAATCCTGCCTTAGCTGATGTTTCAAATGGAGATTTACCAGGTGCTACAAATCCAAATGGAAATACAAACCCAGTTCAAGTTCTTTTAGATTTTCCTTTTAGTAGAAAGTCAGATGAAGGCAGAGCTATGTTACAAATTATTCATGATGTAGCTCCAAAATCTACTTTAGCTTTTAGAACAGGTTTTATTAGCCCTGGTGATTTTGCTGAAGGAATTAGAGAATTAGCTTCAAGTGGATGTAAAGTAATTGTTGATGATATCACTTATATAACAGAACCATTTTACAAAGATGGTGTAGTTTCAAAAGCTGTTGATGAAGTTGTTGCAAACGGTGTAACTTATGTATCGGCTGCTGGTAATTATGGCTCAAAATCTTATGAAAATAGTTTTGTTCCAACTGTACCACCCATTGGAACAATTGGTCAAGCTCATGACTTTGGAGGAACAGTATATCAAAAATTAACGTTGGTTCCTGGAACCTATACAATTGTATTACAATGGGAGGGTGATGTATACTCACTAGGAGGCAATGTAGGAACACAAACTGATTTAGATATTTATTTAGCCAATAAAGATGGCTCTACATTATTTGGTTTTAACAGAAACAATATAGGAGGTGATCCAATTGAAGTATTGCCTTTTACTGTAAATGAAAATACAGAAACAAACCTTTTAATTATTAAATCAGCTGGTAGTAATGTAAAATTCAAGTATATTATTTTTAGAGGAGAGGGCTCAGTTGAACAAGTTTCAGGTTCTGGAAAAGGCACAATAGTTGGCCAAGCAAATGCCGCAGGGGCAATAACTGTTGGTGCAGTATTATTTACTAATACACCTCAATTTGGCGGAGTTCCAACAGTTGCATCATTTTCATCAAGAGGAGGTACATTAATAGACAATGTAAATAGAAATAAACCTGATATATCAGCACCTAATGGTGTTAATACTACTGTAAATATGGGTGGTGTAAATATTGATGGTGATGCATTCCCAAATTTCTTTGGAACTTCAGCAGCAGCTCCACATGTGGCTGCAGCAGCTGCATTGTTAATTGCTGCAAAGCAAAAGTTTTCAAATCAAACAATAACTCCAGCAGAAATAAAAAGCATTATTCAAAATACTGCTTTAGATATGTATGGTTCTGGGATAGACCAAGCATCTGGTGCTGGTTTAATTCAGGCAGATGCCATGTTAAAAACCTTTGCTAAGCCAAAACCAAAATTAATATCATTAGAATCTGTTGGAGATTCAAGTTTCGCAGTTGGTACAACTATCAAAGTTCATGGAGAAAATTTGTCGACTGAATCTAAAATATTGTTTAGAGGTAATGCAATAACAACAACAGTAATTGATGAGTATTCAGCAACTGCTATTATTCCTACTTACATTGGTGGAAACCCAACAATTCAATTATCAACAAGTGCAATTAGCAGTAGCCAATTAGATGGAGGTTTATCTGATACATTGAGATTTTTTGATATTCCAAAAAAGAATATTAATATTATTGCTGATATTAAAGTTAAAAAATATGGTGAAGAATTTCCAACTTTTTCTTTTAATTTTACTGTTGATGGAAAATCTATTGATTCAACTAAC
>JANLVQ010000173.1:0-7973 GCA_031364085.1 Chitinophagaceae bacterium | reverse complement strand
TACCTGTACAACAAGTTGCTGAATGGAGTAATACCATTGCATATGAAACATTAAGTACCATTAACCAAAGAGTTCGTAGAATTTATATTGAAGAATAAATAAAAAACACATTGAATTTCCTTTTTGCTTGGAGATATTTTAAATCAAAAAAAACAACTAATGCCATCAATATTATTGCGTGGGTAAGTGTTACAGCTATTGCTATAGTTACTGCAGCAATTATTATTGTACTGAGTGTTTTTAATGGTTTTGAAGGGCTGGTAAAAAGTTTGTATTCTGATTTTTATGCAGATATTAAAATTTCTTCATCAAATTATTCATTTACTTTACCGAAAGCAAAATTAAATCAACTTTCACAAATTAATGGTGTTGCAAATTATAGCTGTGTTGTAGAAGAGAAAGCCATTTTATTAAATGAAGGTTTGCAAAGCATAGTTGTATTAAAAGGAGTTGATGATCGTTATGCTTCAGTAAATAAAATCAAAGAATATATTCAAAGAGGAACATTTGTTTTAGGT
The DNA here is from genome assembly GCA_031364085.1 of Chitinophagaceae bacterium. Classification (GTDB taxonomy): domain Bacteria; phylum Bacteroidota; class Bacteroidia; order Chitinophagales; family Chitinophagaceae; genus CAIVPM01. The sequence goes on along the minus strand of JANLVQ010000173.1, from coordinate 7,455 downwards.
AATCAAGAACAACCTCAAATTATTTTAGGTGCAGGTATAGAAAATGCACTTGCTGTTGATGTGGAGCATAACTACGCTCCTCTTTTGTTGTATTTACCCAACAGAAATTATACCAAAAGTATTACATCATTAGAAGGATTTAATAGTGCAACCATTACACCTATTGGCACTTTTTTAGTACAACAAGAATTCGATAATAAATATGTTTTTACCAATCTTGCATTTACAAAGTATATGTTAGATTTTAAAGCTGATGAGTTTACTTCTATAGAAATTAAATTAAAAACAAAAGCTATAGATCAGAAAGTAAAAAAAGATTTACAAAAAAAATTGGGTTCAAATTTTATTGTTGAAACCAGGTATGAACAAAACAGAAGTTTATTCAAAATAATGCAAGCAGAAAAATGGTTTATTTATGCTTTATTATGCTTAATACTTGTAATTGCAGCTTTTAATATTGTTGGTGCATTAACTATGCTGGTTTTAGAAAAACAAAAAGACATACATATTATAAAAGCAATGGGTGCCAATGAATCATTAATTAGAAAAATATTTTTGACTGAAGGCCTATTATTATCGGGTATTGGTGGTTCTATTGGAATTATTCTAGCAGTAATTATTTGTTTATTACAACAAAATTTTCATTTGGTAAAATTAGAAGGGGGAACTTTCATCATAGATTATTACCCAGTAAAAATGCTTATAATCGACTTTATACTTACTATTAGTACAATAATTATCATTTCTTTTATTGCTTCCTGGATTCCATCAACAAAAGCTGCAAAGCAAATTCAAGAACTCAAATCTTAAATTATGTTTGACACTTTTACTTTAAACCTCAAAAAAAAAATGAATAATTTATTCAAACATTTAATTTTACAGAAAATACATTATTCACAAGCCCTTTTTTAGTTGTAAATGACAAATAGCTACGACTCTCTCGTAAAACAAACCTTTCACTTTCCACAAGAAGGATTCGAGGTAAATGAACAAGATTACTTAGAATTTAATGGTGTTGATTTAAAGTACTTAATTGAAAAACATGGTACACCTTTAAAATTAACTTATTTGCCAAAAATTGGCATGCAAATCAATAAGGCAAAACAAATGTTTGCCCATGCTATAAAAAAGCATAAATATGAAGGAACTTATAATTATTGCTATTGCACTAAAAGTTCACACTTCAGTTTTGCTGTTCAAGAAGCTTTGCAACATAATATTCATTTAGAAACTTCTTTTGCATACGATTTAGAAATCATCAATCAATTATACAAAAGAAAAAAAATAACTAAAGAAACCTATATTGTTTGTAATGGCTATAAACAAAAAAGTTATACATCAAGAATTTCAAAATTAATTAATAGTGGTTTTAAAAATGTAATTCCTGTTTTAGATAATAAAGAAGAACTTTTAGCTTATAAAAAATCTGCAAAAAATCAATTCAATTTAGGTATTAGAGTTGCTGCAGAAGAAGAACCAAACTTTCCTTTTTACACATCACGTTTAGGAATCAGAGCTAAAGATATTTTGGAATTTTATGTTGATGAAATTGAAGGATATGAAGATAAATTTCAATTAAAAATGCTTCATATCTTTTTAAATAAAGGCATTAAAGATGATATTTATTATTGGAGCGAATTAAACAAAATTATCAATTTATATTGCCAGTTAAAAAAGATTTGTCCAGAGTTAGATTCCATAAATATTGGTGGAGGATTTCCTATCAAACATTCATTAAAATTTGAATACGATTATCAATTCATGATTAATGAAATTATTGGTAACATTAAGAAAGCTTGTAAAAAAGCAAAAGTACCAATGCCAAATATTTTTACTGAATTTGGTAGTTTTACTGTAGGTGAAAGTATGGCACATATTTATAGTGTGTTATCTGAGAAAAGACAAAATGATAGAGAAACTTGGTACATGATTGATTCATCTTTCATTACAACTTTACCAGATACTTGGGGCATTGGTGAAAAATTTTTAATGCTGCCCATAAATAAATGGGATAACGAATATCAACGTGTAGTTCTTGGAGGAATAACTTGTGATAGTCATGATTATTACGATAGTGAAGAACACATCAACGAAGTATTTTTACCAAAAATTAAAAATGCCGACGCAACCGACATTGATAATAAAACTCCTTTATACATTGGTTTCTTTCATACAGGTGCTTATCAAGATCAAATCAGTGGCTATGGTGGAATTAAACATTGCTTAATACCATCTCCAAAACATATCATTATCGAAAAAGATAAAAATGGCAAGTTGATAGATTGGGTTTATGCTAAAGAACAAACTGCTGCAAGTATGTTAAAAATCTTAGGCTATCTCTAGTTTCAAAACGTGATTTTATTTTAAGTTCTCTTTAATCTTTTTGTTAATTAACTAAAATTTAAGGCTTTTTTAAACACTAAAAAAACTTTAGAAATCTTTTGATATATACATTCGATGTATTAAACTAGAAATAAAAAAAAATGAAAAAACTATTTACATTGTTGTTAGTAGCAGGTTTATTAACAACTTCAACAAGCTTTACACAAGATAAAAAAGCTGTTAAAGCTGAAGTAAAAGAGAAAAAAGCAGAAGCTAAAGAAATGAAAAAAGAGGCTAAAGAAATAAAGAAAGATGCAAAAGAAGAGAAAAAAGCATCTGTACCAATGAAAGCTGATGGCACACCTGACAAGCGTTTCAAAGAAAATCAAGGTAAAAGTGATAAAAAAGCAGAAGGGCCAAAAAAAGCTGATGGCACACCAGATATGCGTTACAAAGAAAACCAAAAAAAGAAAGGATAATAAGCCTAAAAGAATTTAATAAAAAAGAGTGAAGAAAATCTTCACTCTTTTTTATTTGTCTAAAACCACAGATTGGCTCAACACTTATATTTGCAATAAATCAAAAGGAAAAAATGACAATTAGCTATAATTGGTTAAGTGAATATTTGCTAGAAGTAATTGAGCCAGAAAAACTTTCAAAAATTCTAACATCGATTGGATTAGAAGTTGAAAGTTTAGAAAAATTTGAAGAAGTAAAAGGTGGTTTTGATGGATTACTAATTGGTGAAGTTTTAACTTGTGATAAACATCCTAATGCTGATAAACTTTCTATAACTACAGTAAATATTGGAGCTGCAGAGCCATTACAAATTGTTTGTGGTGCATCAAACGTTGCTCAAGGTCAAAAGGTAATTGTAGCAACTGTTGGAACAACTATCTACCCAAAAATTGGTGAGCCATTAACTATGCGTATTGCAAAAATAAGAAGTGTTGAAAGTCATGGAATGATTTGTGCAGAAGATGAAATTGGTTTAAGTGATAATCATGATGGCATTTTAGTTTTACCACAAAATGTTCAGGTTGGTACTTTAGCAAAAGATTATTTTAGCAATTATGAAGATTGGATTTTTGAAATTGGCTTAACACCAAACAGAATGGATGCTATGAGCCATTTAGGTGTTGCAAAAGATGTTTGTGCATATTTATCGCATCATAATAAAGCTTCTATTAAAGCAAAACTTCCTTATAAGAATAATTTAAAATTCACTAAAGAAGAAACAGCTGTAACAGTTACTATTGAAAATGAAAACGACTGTTTAAGATATTGTGGACTTACAATTAATAATATTACTATTGAAAATTCACCAAAATGGTTGGTTGATAAATTAAAAGCTATTGGAGTAAAAAGCATTAATAATATTGTAGATATTACCAATTTTATTTTACATGAAACAGGGCAACCTTTACATGCATTTGATAAAAGAAAAATTGCAAATAATCAAATCATAGTTACAAATCTTGAAAAAGAAACTCCATTCATTACATTAGATGAGAAGGAACGAAATTTACAAGCAACTGATTTGATGATTTGTGATGCAATAAAAAAACCACTATGCATTGCAGGTGTTTATGGAGGCTTATATAGTAGTGTAAATAAAAGCACAACAGATATTTTTTTAGAAAGTGCCGTTTTTAGTGCAGCATCAATTAGAAAAACTTCGTTGTTTCATGGATTAAGAACTGATGCTGCTACAAGGTTTGAAAAAGGTGTAGATATTGGCAACACATTGCATGTACTTAAACATGCAGCTGCATTAATTGTTGAAACTTGTGGTGGTGAAATTGCTGGAGAAATTATTGATGTTTATCCTTCACCAAAAGAAAAAAAATCTGTGGTTTTAAAATATCATTATCTAAAAAAATTATCTGGCAAAAATTATCATCCAGATACTGTAATTAGAATTCTTGAATCATTGGATTTTGAAATTACCAAAAACGGTATTGATGAGTTACATGTTTTAGTGCCATTTAATAAACCCGATATAAGTTTACCTGCAGATATAGTCGAAGAAATTATTAGAATAGATGGTTTAGACAATATTGAAATTCCATCAACTATTTCGCTTTCACCAGCAATAAATCAACATTCAAATAAAGAAAAATTAATTCAAAAAATAAGTGGATTTTTAGTTGGGCAGGGATTTACTGAAATTCTTACCAATTCAATTACAAATAGCAAATATTATTCTGTAGATGAGTTAAAACATGCAGTTAAAATGCTAAATAGCTTAACTGTTGAGTTAGATATGATGAGACCCACTTTACTTGAAACTGGTTTAGAAACTATTGCATTTAATATTAATCGAAAAAATAATCAGCTCCAATTATTTGAATTTGGCAAAACTTACCACCAATATAAACCAAACGAATTCGAAGAAGTTGAACATTTGTCATTATTAATCTCAGGAAATTATATTGAAAATGAGTGGAAAGAAAAATCGAAACCCAATGACTTTTTTAGAGCAAAAGGGATTGTAGTTGCTTTATTAAACTTGTGTGGTGTAAACCAATTTAAAGTTGAAGTTGATAAAATCAATGCTAGTGTCTTTAACATTATCGCAGAGAAAAATAAAATTGGAAAATTAATTAAGGTTTCTAAAAAAACATTAAACCAATTCGATATTAAACAAGCAGTGTATCAAATTGATTTTAATTTTAAACAATTATTAGATGCGAATATTACTAATAAAATTGTTTATAAAGAAGTAAGTAAATTTCCAAGTGTACAAAGAGATTTGGCTTTAATTATAGATAAAGAATTAACATTTGATAAAGTTGAAGCAGTAACTAAGAAGCAAAATTTGTTGTTATTAACTAACATAAAATTATTTGATGTATTTGAAAGTGAAAAACTTGGGGCAAACAAAAAATCAATAGCCATTAATTTTACTTTTAAGGATGATGAAAAAACGCTTACAGATAAAGAAATTGATGATTCGATGAATAAATTAATAAAGAGTTTTGAAAAAGAATTACAAGCTGAAATTAGAAAAAATTAGAACTTTCTAATACCTTAACCTTATGCAAGAAAACATTCACCAAATAAAAGCTAAAGTTCAATTGCTAATTAAGCAATTTCAGCAAATTAAAAAGGAGAATAGCAAATTAAAGGTTGAGCTTGGTGAATCAAAAAATAAATTGAAACTACAAGAAGAAACTATAACTTTATTAAAGAATGAAATGGATGCTTCTAAATTAAATCTCAATCAACTAACTAAACAAGATAAAGCAAGTTTAGAAAAAAGGATTGATGGATATTTGAAAGAGGTAAATACTTGTTTAACCCTACTAAATAAAGATTAATATGCCAGACTTAATAACAGTGAATGTAATTGTTGCCGATAGAAATTATCGATTAAAAATTTCTCCTGAAGATGAAGCTGTATTAAGAAATACTGTTCAAATTATTAATGAAAAAATTGTAGAATATAAAACTCAATTAGCAGGTAAAGACATGCAAGATTTTGTGAGTATGGTTTTATTATGGTTTGCTACAACCAATGTTAAACACTCTGAAAAATTCATTAATAATAAAGAGATAGAAACTAGTTTAAATCAAGTGCAACAACTGTTAGACAAGGCACTTGCCAACACTTCTGAAGATTAAACTACAACTTAGGTAGTATAAACATTTTAAATAAAAGATATAAGATTCCAAGAATAAAAACGATCAGTGTAAATCTGTTAATTCCATGCATATATTTTACCCATTGAGATGGATTTTCATTAGGATTTTTTTTCTTGATATATAAATACTCTGCTATTTGTTTTAGTATTCCCATAAGTTTAATTATTGGTCATTATTTTATTGGCCATGATGTTACAGAAATCTGTTTCAAGCATTTTTACAGCTAAATTAATCATATTTTTAAAAGCAATATCATTACTAATTCCATGACCAATAATTACTGGCGTTGCAACACCTAAAACTGGGGTTCCTCCATAATTTTGATAATGAAATCTACTCATAAACTCATCCTTTGCAAATCCCCTTACATGAGCAATTTCATAAAATGCTTCAGCCATTTTTAAAACTACATTACCTGTAAATCCATCACAAACCATTACATCAGCCCTATCATTAAAAAAATCTCTCCCTTCAATATTGCCAATAAAATTAATTTGTTTATTTTCTTTTAATAATCCATAAGAGGCTTGCGAAAGAATATTCCCCTTGCCTTCTTCTTCACCAACATTTACTAATCCAACTTTTGGATTGTTAATATTTAAAATAGATTCAGCGTAAATAGTTCCAAGTGTAGCAAACTGATTTAATTGTTCGGGTTTACAATCTGCATTTAAGCCAACATCTAAAAGCAAGCCTAATGTTCCATCTAGTTTGGGAATTAGTGTTGCAATGGTTGGTCGAATAATACCTGTAACAGCCTTTAAACTAAACATAGACCCTACTAACATAGCACCAGTATTACCAGCACTTATAAAAGTATCAATTTCTTTTTGAGCTAACATTTTGAACCCAATAGAAATTGAGCTATTTTGTTTTTCTCTAAAGGCTTTTGTGGGATGTTCGTTATATCCAATAACTTCAGGGGCGTGCACTACTTTTACTTGATTTGAAATTTGATATTCGTGTAAAAGTGGATTAATTTTTTCGGCATCACCTATACAAAAAACAATAGCAGCAACATTTTGGTGTTGCTGCAAATAGATTGAGAGACCTTTAACCGCTTGTTCAGGGGCAAAATCTCCTCCCATCATATCAAAGCCAATATTCATTTGCTTGATAAAGATAGTTATTAATACTAGGCTTTTGCTGGGGCTTTTTCAGCTACTAATTTCCCCTTGTAAAAAAGTTTGCCTTCGCTAACAACTGCACGATGACGTACGTGTGTTTCGCCAGTAACTGTATCTTTAGTTAAAGTAACTTCTTGAGCTTTGTAATGAGTTCTTCTTTTTGCACTACGTTGTTGTGAGTGTCTTCTCTTTGGATTAGGCATAATGCTAATTTATTTTTAAATACTAATTTTCTAAATCTTTAAACTTATCTAAACCAGTCCATAATGGATTGGCTACTTTTTGAACATCGGCTTCCATTTGTTTAAGTTTTTCAATTACCTCAGGATTACAAGTTGATTTTCCTGAGTCATCTACT
>JANLVQ010000172.1:0-4947 GCA_031364085.1 Chitinophagaceae bacterium | reverse complement strand
GATGATAATATTAACTACACACTTGTTCAAACTGCAGAAAATAATATTGCAGCAAATGATTACACAGTGCAAAGTCAAAAGTTAAAAGTAAAAACCCAAAAAAACTTTTCTACAGCAAGATATATAAAAGTAAAAGCCTACAACTATGGTAAACTACCTGAATGGCATGCTGGCAAAGGAGATGATGCTTTTATTTTTATTGATGAAATTGAAATCAAGTAAGATTAAATTTTCATGTTGTTAATTTGCATTAATAAAAAACTACAATCATCAATCATCAATAAACAATCAACAATAAGTTACATGTTTACCATCAAGCAATTTGTTTTTAGTCCAATAGAAGAGAATACTTATTTACTCTACAATGAAAACAAGAATGCAATTTTAATAGACCCAGGTTGTTATTCAATTGCAGAAAAAAATACACTCAAAAAGTTTTTAGATGAACATCAACTTAACTTAAAAATGTTGTTGAACACACATTGCCATTTAGACCATGTTTTTGGTATCAAATGGGTTAATGAAACTTATGGTTTACAACCCATCATTCATAAAGATGAGGAACCCATGTTACGTTATGCAGCTATGGCTGGAGAAAAATGGAGTTTACCTTTTGATAATTATGAAGGAGCAGTTGAATATATTAATGAAGGAGATGTGATAAGTTTAGATGAAGATGAACTGCATGTTATTTTAGCACCTGGTCATAGTCCTGGTCATGTTTGTTTTTATTCAAAAGCACAAAATTTTATCATTGGTGGCGATGTGTTATTTTATGAAAGCATTGGCAGAACTGATTTTCCCATGTGTAGCCATGAAGATTTAATTAGAAATATTAAAGAAAAAATATTCATCTTACCCGATGAAACAGATGTTTATGCTGGTCATGGAAGACCCACAACAGTTGGTCATGAGAAGCAATACAACCCATTTATTGACTAAATTTTATTCATTATTAGCCATTGTGCAAATCTGAAAAAATTTTTCAAAGTTTTTCAGTCTTATTTTTTTGATACTATTTTGGTTAAATTGCATCAAACTTTTTATCATGAATAAAAAACTGTCAAGCTTTTTATTAATTGCAATGAGTGTTACAGTTTTATCTTGTGTACCAAAGAAAAAAACTCAGCCTACAACTGTAGAACCAGCAAAAATGCAAGCACCAAAGTCAGAAACTGATCTTGGTGTTCTAGTTCCCTTTACTCGAGAACTTTTTTTTAAGTTAAGAGATAATGGTTTAGACATAAAAAAATTAAAGTTCTACGTCGATAATACTATTGCATTAACCAAAGTAGCATCAAATGGAAATTTTGAGATTAACGATAAAGGAACTTTAGTAAACAAAAAAGGTGTAGCAGAAAATATTATAAAAATAACACCACAAGTTGCAGGAATGATTGAAATTATTGAAGCCGATGGTGTGCGAATGAATTTTGGCAGATCAGGAAGTAATTTAAAATTCATCAATAATGCTCAATCACCTAAATTTTTTACTTTTTCTGGAGATAAAGTTGACAAAGCTTCTGGATCAATTGAAGTAGCTTATAATAGTAGTACATATAAAGCAACTTGTGAAGGTTGTAGTTCAGTTTCTGATATTAAATTAATGATAAAACAATTAGACGTTGAAACTGGTATGGGTAAAGGAACTATTGAACCAGGTGTAGGAAATAATAGGAATTTGAATTATTAGAATAATAAAATCTTTATCATAAAAAAAGTCAATTCTTTCGAATTGACTTTTTTGTTTTTTATAATTCACCTTGCTATCTGGTTTTTACAAATTTTAGTGTTAAGTTTTCAGATTTATTCCCTACTATCATCTTAACTAAATAAGTTCCAGCAGATAAATAATTTACTTTAAGTATTGAAACATTTGTTCCAGCTTCAACATTTATTTTATTAGTCAGTAATTGTTTGCCATAGATGTCTGTAACTACCAAAATAACTTTTTCAGAATTTGTAGCATCGATGGAAATTGTAATTTCATCAGTTGCAGGATTAGGATATAATCCGGTTAATTTAATGTTGTTAATTCTATCTGCCTTCAATAAAATTACATTACTGAATTTAGATTTACCATCATGGTCTATTTGTTTTAATCTATAGTAATTAGAGCTAGAGTTTAATTTATCATCTACAAAACTATAATTCAAAATGCTATTGCTATAACCATTATCTCCTTTTGAAACTTTAAAACCAATTGCACTAAAATTATTTCCATCAATACTTCTTTCAATTTCAAAACCTTTATTATTTTGTTCTGTTGATGTGGTCCAGTTCAAAGTATTAATTCCATTTCCTTTAACTCCAGAAAAATTAGTTATTGAAACAGGTAATGAACAGTTCACAATAATTCGAGAAGTATCTTGAGTAGAACAATTTGTTGTACTATTTGTTGATAGTGCTGTGTATTTTGTAGTTGTTGATGGCTTTGCATAAACTACAGCTCTAGTAGTATCGCCTGCTGTATAAGCAAAAAAACCAGTTGCATCATTATACAATCCAACTTGAGGACTCCATGTAAAACTTCCTGTTCCACCACTTGCATTTAAAGCTTTTGCTGGACTATCATTACATTGAGAAAAACTATTTGGTGTAACAATAGTTGCAGGAGGTAAATTACCAACAGAACTAGTAACATTTATAGCATTAGCTCTTTCACTTTCAGCAGCTGTTGTACTATTTTTTGCACGAATGGTAAACCAATAACTAGTAGATGGTGTTAATCCAGATACAGTAAATGAATTACTAGAAACGTTTGTAGTGATCACATCGAAATAACCAGATGTTGTATTTAATCTATAAACATCATAATGAGTTGCATTAGCAACATAATTCCAGTTTAATACAATTTCACCAGGATTACAACCGGTATTGGAGCCATAAAAACCAGTTGGAGTTCCTAATATTTTAAATCCAGCATCACTTACATCACTTAAATCTAAAGTACTTACTCTAATCTTTGCTGTAGAGGTATTTAAACCTGCAGGAATTGTCCATGCAAGTCGTGTTGTACTTAACCCAACCAAACCAATATTGTTCCACGTTCCTCCATTATCTAATGAATAATCTACAGTTTGAGCAGAAGTTACACCAGCACTATTCCAAGTAATAGTTTCAGAAGAACCTGGATTTAAAGTTTCATTTCCGTTGGGATATGTTACTTCAATATAAGGTTGATCTATTACCCAGGTTAAAGCATAGGTTTGTGGACCCTGTGGTATTACAGCACCATTAACCATAATTGTATAAGTACCTGCAGCAGGATATTCTATTTCAATTTGTTCAATATTACTCACAGAATCAACTCCTTTTGTAGCAGCGTTTCCAGGATTATTTTTATCTAATATCCATGGATAATATGTTGTGGCACCATTTACAACAGTTAAATCTAAATTATTAACCAAAGCAGGATTAGCATTTACTGTACCTGCAGGATCATTCCAAGTAATCATAACTCTTAAACGAACAGTATTTGAAGGTACTGTTATTGTGGAGGTATTGGTTATGCCATTATTTACAGCATTAAGTGCATAACGATTGGTTTCTAAAATTTTTACAGCTTCTAAAGCATTAATTCTACCATAGCCAAATTTATAATCAGGGCCTTGGTTACCTAAATCTGCTGCAGTATTAAGAATAACGTTTTTTATTAAAGTTGATAGTGGAAGATTGTTTGCATTTAATTGTTTATATCGTTGATACAATAATGCAGCTGTACCTGCTACACCAGGTGATGCCATTGAGGTTCCAGATATTGTGGAATAAGCATTTAAAGGCAAATATGTAGAAAAAACACTGGTACCAAATGATGAAATTTCTGGTTTTACTCTTCCATCTTGAACAGGTCCAAAACTACTGGAACCTGAAATGGCCTCAGTTGTGGTAATATTAGCAACCAATAAATTGTTTTTTGCTGGTTTTCCACTGCCAGTAATTGTAGACCAACCACCCGAACAACTACTCTGAGAATTTCCTGAAGAGTGCACGTGTAAATGATAATTGTAATTATTTAAATTAATATCAGTACTCCTACTTCTACTGGCATAGGTAACTCCAGAGCCACTTAAGCCACAAGTAGCTGAACCTCCATAAGAGTGATTACTTACTAATAAATTGTATAAAGGAATAGCACTAATCATTTCAGATTGTATATCTCCATTAAAATCAAAAGAATAAATTTGAGCATTAGGTGCCATACCCCTTGCTCTTTGGTCTATTAAACCTCTTCCACCCATTATACCTGCAACGTGAGTAGAATGATCGCTTGCAGATGATGTTTCAATTAAATTCAATCTGCCTGTTGGTGAAAAGTCTAAATGTGGACTTACTTCTCCTCCATCCCAAATACCCATGCTAATACCTTCGCCTTTTAAATTTCTTAATCCATCATTTAAAATGTTAGCTCTGTGCAAAGTTCTTCCTAAAGTATTTTCTAACTCATCTGGTGGATCAATAGGCTCAACCCATTGTACAAAAGGCATTGCAATAATCTGATTTAATTTATTTATTGGTACTCGTAAAACAAAAGATCTAAACATTGGAGATTCTTTTACAATTAATGAACCTGTGTTTTGAATTACTGCTTCAATTTTACTAATATTTATTTTTTCATAAGTAATAATAGTAACATCAGCATATCCAAATTGTTTTATTGAATGAGATGGTAATGTTCCATTCAATACATCAGGTATTGTTTTTTGCACACTTGATAATTGAAAAACACTTCTTACATTATTTTGATTTAATGCATTTAAATTAAATGTATGATCTATTGAAGCAGTGAAACATAAATTGGGTATATAATCAATTAGAACAATACCTGCTTCTTTTAGTTTTAGTTTTTCAGATTCTGTTGGTAGTTGGTTAAACTGTATAACTAAGTAATGCTTATTTTCAAATAAACTATTAGAAAAAACAATGTTTTCTTTAGTTAATGAATTA
>JANLVQ010000159.1:0-9957 GCA_031364085.1 Chitinophagaceae bacterium | reverse complement strand
CCACAAACTTCATAGTTTCTGGATTGGGTGTCATTTCTGTATAAATACTAATAACTGGATTGCCTGTAGTGATCATAAATTAAAATTTCGGATACAAAATTAAAAAAAATGAATTGGCTTACTGTTTCTTTTTTCCATTATCGAAATGTCTACTTTAAAATAGTTTGTTAAATAATTATTCTACTATTCGTAGCTTGGCATAATTCAACATAATTTTTCTTTCACCATTATGTTCAAAAAGTATTGTTGCTATTGGATTATGTGCAGAGCCTTCAACTTTTTTTACCACACCAAAACCAAATTTTTGATGTTCAACTTTTTGTTCAGCTTGTAAATTACTGGTATCGCTAGCTTCAAAATCATCTGATGGAATATGATGTACTGTTGATGATCTGGCACTAATAGGAGAAATGTAAGATGGTACAGCAGATGATGGTTTACTTGGTGGTGGACCATACTTTTTTTCTGCTTTAGCAGCATCAGAATTTCCTACTCCAAAACCTCGTTGCATTCTTTCGAATGTATTGCCCCAGTTGGTATTCTGGTTACTCTTGAAACTTGCACCTGCATAGGATTTATCTACAAATTGTTCTGGCATTTCATCAATAAATCGGCTGGGTTCATTTTGATTGAGCTGACCAAATCTGTAACGAGCATTTGCATAGGTTAGCCAAAGCCTTTGTTTAGTTCGGGTTACAGCAACATAAAACAATCTTCTTTCTTCTTCTAGTTCTTCACGAGTATTAATTGACATGGCACTTGGAAACAATGTTTCTTCAACACCAACAACAAACACACAACTAAACTCTAAACCTTTAGCAGCATGTATAGTCATCAATTTTACCACATCAGTTTCGCCTTTATCATCATCAGCATCAGTAAGCAAAGTAATTTGTTGCAAATAACTTCCCAAAGATTTATCTCCCAATTCGCCATCATCATTACTAGGGCTTTCTGTCCATTCTTTTATGGAATTGAGTAATTCTTGAATGTTCTCGTAACGTGCTAAACCTTCTGTAGTTTTATCATTAAATAATTCTTTAACTAAGTTGGTATTTTTACCAACTTGTATGGCAACATCATAAGCATTTTTATCGGTTAATAAAGTTTGAAAATACTTTATCATCATCACAAAATCTTGTATTGTATTTAATGTGCCTGCTTTAAAACCAAATGATGCTGCACGTTCCAACACATTGAAGAATATAATATTTTGTTCATTGGCAATAACTAAACATTTTTCAATGGTAGTTTTACCAATGCCACGAATTGGAAAGTTTATAATTCTTTTTAATGCTTCTTCGTCTCTTGTATTTACAATTACTCTTAAATAAGCCAACAAATCTTTGATTTCTTTTCTTTGATAAAAACTCAACCCGCCATAAATTCTATACTTAATACCTTGTCGTCGTAAGCTTTCTTCAAATGCTCTAGACTGTGCATTGGTTCTATATAAAATTGCAAATTCATTATTGTAATAATGATTTCGAAGTTTTTGTTCTTGAATAGTATCTGCAACAAATTTTCCTTCTTCATTATCGGTTGATGTTCTTACTAATTTTATTTTTTCGCCATCAACATTATTTGTCCACAACTCTTTTGGCAACTGACTTTTATTATTGCTGATGACTTCATTAGCAACTTTTAAAATATTTTGTGTTGATCGATAATTCTGTTCCAACTTTACCACTTTAACATCATCATAATCTTTTTGAAATTGCAAAATATTTTCAATAGTAGCTCCTCTAAAACTATATATACTTTGTGCATCATCTCCAACCACACAAATATTTTCATGTACTGCTGCTAAAAGTTTTGTAATTTGATATTGCACTGCATTGGTATCTTGATACTCATCAATAAGCACATACTTAAACTTGTGTTGATACTTGTGTAAAGCTTCGTTATGATACTTTAATAATTCATACATTTTTAACAATAAATCATCAAAATCCATTGATCCATTTTTAAAACAACGAGCAGCATAAGCTTTATATATTTCACCAATCATGGGTCTGTTGGCTCTTGTATCTTCTTGTTTTAAACCACTATCAGCTGCATATTCCTCAGGACCAACCAAAGCATTTTTTGCAGCTGAAATTCTGTTATGTACAATATTGGGTTTATATCTTTTATCATCTAATTCCATTTCATTGATTACAGCTTTGATAACACTTCTGCTATCATCAGTATCATAAATGGTGAAGTTGTTAGGGTAACCTAATCTATGTGCCTCTGCTCTTAAAATTCTTGCAAACACACTATGAAAGGTTCCAACGTATAAATTTCTCGCTTCTGAATTTCCAAGAATTCTTTCAATTCTTTCCTTCATTTCAGCAGCAGCTTTATTAGTAAATGTTAGTGCTAAAATATTGAAAGCATCAACTCCATTTGCCATTAAATGAGCTATACGAGTAGTGAGTACTTTGGTTTTACCACTACCTGCACCTGCTATAATCATTAATGGGCCATTAATGTGTGTTACTGCTTCACGTTGTGGTTCGTTTAATCCAATTAAATACTCCTCCATAAGTGTTGCAAGATAAGGAGTGAGAAGTTAGTTATTTTAATTGGTGAATAACTTCATCATTTTTAAGCCAAAGTCATTATACAAAATTCTTTTTGAAATGTAAAAAACTCTTTGCACCTTTGAATAGTTGCATAAACAACTATATGTCGAAAAATCACTTTAAAAGAGGAGAACTTTACAGCGTTATTAATGCTATGGCAGCCACTGCTATTGCAAGAAGAATGCAGAAAAACTTTAGGGCTTCGGGCTTGGAAATTACTACTGAACAATGGAGTATTTTATATCATTTATGGAAAGAAGATGGTATCAACCAACAACAACTTTGTGAACGAACTTTTAGAGATAAACCCAGTATTACCAGACTAATTGACAATTTAGTAAAACAAGGTTTAGTAGAAAGAAAAGCTAATAAAAATGATAAGCGTGTCAACTTTATTTTTTTAACAGACTCAGCAAAGAATTTGCAACAACAAACCATAGATATTGCCAATCAAACTATGGATGAAGCTTTAGTTAACATTACAAAAAATGAAATTGAAACTGTAAAAAATGTATTACAAAAAGTATATGATAACTTACAAGGATTACAATAAATTTTTAAATAATAAAATAGATAACAATGAGTTTTTTAAAATTAATCACACTACAATTTTCACCTGAAATTGCAACAAGTGCTGCACTTAAAGGTGGTGAATGGATTATTAAAGAAAGTAATCCAATGGAAACTTTTATTCCAGAAGATTTTGATGAGGAACAAAAAATGGTGATGGATATGTGTCAACAATTTTTAGACACAGAAGTCTATCCAGTTTTAGAACCCATGGATAAACAAGAACCTGGCCTCATGCAAGGCCTAATGGAAAAAGCTGGAGCACAAGGTTTGCTTTCAACTTCAATGCCTGAACAATATGGAGGCTTAGGTAAAGATTTTATTACTTCAACCATAGTTAATGAAGGTTTGGGTGGTGGTCATGCTTTTAGTGTTGCTATTGCAGCACATACAGGAATTGGAACTTTACCTATTTTATATTTTGGTACAGAAGCACAAAAGCAAAAATATATTCCAAAACTTGCAAGTGGAGAATACAAAGGAGCTTATGGATTAACTGAACCTAATAGTGGTAGTGATGCTTTAGGTGCTAAAACAACAGCTACACTTTCAGATGATGGTAAATATTATCTTTTAAATGGACAAAAATGTTGGATCACTAATGGTGGTTTTGCAGATGTATATACAGTGTTTGCAAAAATTGATGGTACACAATTTACTGGTTTTATTGTTGAACGTGGTTTTGAAGGTTTTACTCAAGGACCAGAAGAACATAAAATGGGAATTAAAGGTTCATCTACAGTTCAACTCTATTTTCAAGATTGTAAAGTACCAGTTGAAAACTTGTTAGGTGAAATTGGCAAAGGTCACATCATTGCTTTTAATATTTTAAATATTGGCCGTTTAAAACTTTGTGCTGCTGCAATAGGTGGAAGTAAAAGAGCAACAACAACCACTGTTCAATATGCCATTAATCGTGAACAATTCAACATGTCAATTTCAAAATTTGGTGCAATCAAACATAAGCTTGGAGAAATGGCTATCAGAATGTGGGTTGCTGAAAGTGCATTGTACAGAACTAGTAAATGGATTGATGATTATGAACAAGAACAATTAAAAAAAGGCGAATCATTTGCTCATGCATTATTAGGAGCTGCAGAGGAATTTGCTATTGAATGTGCAATGTTAAAAGTATTTGGTAGTGAAGTTTTAGACTATGTTGTTGATGAAGGAGTTCAAATACATGGTGGTAACGGTTATAGTGATGAATATATTATAAGCAAAGCCTACAGAGATAGCAGAATTAACAGAATTTATGAAGGCACCAATGAAATCAATAGATTACTTACAGTTGATATGGTATTGAAACGTGCTATGAAGGGAAAGTTAGATTTAATGACTCCTGCCATGAATGTTCAAAAAGAATTGATGAGCATTCCTGATTTTAATAATGACGACGAAGGAATATTTGCAAAAGAAATAAAGTACATTAACAACCTTAAAAAAGCTTTACTCATGGTAGCAGGAGCTGCTGTTCAAAAGTTAATGATGCAATTAGATAAAGAACAAGAAGTGTTGATGAATATTGCTGATATGGCTATTGAAATTTTTCATGCAGAAAGTGCTTTATTAAGAGTAATTAAATTACAGAGTACTCAAGGAGAAGCAGCCAATATTTATGCAGATATTATTAGAACTTATATTTATGATGCAGCCGATAGAATTAACAAATCGGGTAAAGATGCATTAAACAGTTTTGCTGATGGCGATGAATTAAGAATGATGCATATTGGCTTAAAAAGATTTACAAAAGTTGAACCTTTTAATACAAAAGAAGCAAGAAGAAGAATAGCAAATAAGATGATTGAAGCAAATCAATATTGCTTTTAAATAATAGCATAATTATACAAAGAGGTTATACAAAAAGTATAGCCTCTTTTTTTATTCAGTGATTCTTAAAAATATTCTGTTTTAATTTGCAAGAATTTTATAGTTCATGAATCCACATAAAATCATCATTATTACAGCCCCTTCAGGAGCAGGAAAAACTTCCATCACAAAACATTTGATGAGCCACTTTCCAAATCTTGCATTCTCTATCTCAGCAGCAACAAGAGCTCCAAGAGGTGAAGAAAAAAATGGAGTAGATTATTATTTTATTGCTGCAGATGATTTTCAAGAAAAAATTGAAAACAATGAATTTGTTGAATGGGAGATGGTGTATGAAGGAAAATATTACGGCACACTGAAAAGTGAGTTAGAAAGAATTTGGAAAGAAAATAAAATACCCATTTTAGATATTGATGTTAAAGGAGCTATTCATGTTCAGCAACAATACAAAAAAAATACTTTATCCATTTTTATAGAACCACCAAGTGTGGAAGAATTAAAAAATAGGTTAGCTTTTCGTGGTACTGAAACAGCCGAAAGCATTGCTGCAAGAGTAAACAAAGCTGCATTTGAAATTTCATTCAAACATCATTTCAACAAAACAATTGTCAACAATAATTTAGAGCAAGCTTGTAAAGAAGCTGCTAATACTGTTAAAAGCTTTTTAACCTCTTAATAAATATTTACGGCATTATATTTGAATCTTTCATCTAAAAAATTCTATGAGATATTTTATCGCTTTATTTTTTCTTACTTTTTCAATTCAAAATTTTGCACAATTCGATCAATTAAAAAAAGCAGCGAGTGATTTAAAAAAAATGGTAACTCCAAAAAAAGATTCTTTATCAACAAACACTGTAATTGATGGTTTAAAAGAAGCTTTTAAATAAAGGCATTTCAGATGGCACAAAACAACTTTCGGCAGTTGATGGTTTTTTTACCAATGCTGCATTAAAAATATTAATGCCTGCCGAAGCTGAAAAAGTAGAATCTAGTTTAAGAAAAATAGGAATGGGCAAACAAGTAGATGAAGCCATTTTAAATATGAATAGAGCTGCTGAAGATGCTTGTAAAACTGCAGCTCCCATTTTTGTAAATGCAATTAAGAATATGAATATTTCTGATGCTTGGGGAATTTTAAAAGGAGATGATAATGCTGCAACAAACTATTTGCAAAAACAAACCAATACAGAATTAAATAATGCTTTTAAGCCTATTATAGAAACTGCATTAAATAAAATTGATGCAACCAAACATTGGAATACCATTTTTTCTAACTACAACAGATTTAGTTTTAATAAAGTAAACCCAGATTTAATAGCTTATGTTACCGAAAAAGCTTTATCTGGAATTTTTTATCAACTAGCTATTGAAGAACAAAAAATTCGTAAAGATCCTGCAGCACAAACTACAGAATTATTGAAAAAGGTTTTTGGAGGAAAATAACTTTACTTCATTCTTGATTAATATTCGAAAGGCAATTTTTTTATAAAATCAACAATTCAAAATGTTTAACTAAAGTTGTATTGGCGTTACTACAATTCAAAATGTACATAGTTTAAACTACGTACAAATTCAAAGTTTATTTTTGAAAATTAATCATTTATCAAATTATTTCTAAATTTGATAAACCAAAACTTGCGTATATATTTGAGTTGGCTGTAATTTTGGACATACCACATAAATATATACAGTTATGAGAAAACCTATATTTGAAAAAGGACAATTTGTTATTCATACATCTTCTAAAAAAGAATACCTTATTAAATATGTAAACTTAAAAACTTACACAGTAGTTAAGAATGGAAGAACTACAGGTGTAGAAGATGAGTTTACAGGTTCTTATTATTGTTCTTGGTTAGACGATAAAGGAAAAGAGGTGTCTGGTAATGTAGAAGAAACTCTGTTTTCTAAACCTAATTGAGTTGCTTCAAATAACTCGTACAGTTTCCAATATGTAGCAATAACCCTTTGTTCTGTATAGTCGTGACTATTTGCTTTTGTTTTCGATAGACTATGTGCTATTTTCAATAGTTCTATTCTTATGGGTTCTGAAAAATTTATCATTTTTTATTATTATTTAATGGTGACTAAATCTTGAACTATTGCTTTTTCTTCTGCTTCTGTAAGTAAGACTTTTGTAAAACAAGTAACAATTTCTTTTGCATCTTTAAGGGTTATACCTTTAAGTAAGGCGAATATTTCTTTTGCTTTTGCTCTTTTTTCTTCTATTGACATAATTATTTAATTTTTTTATATGACTACTACATTTGAAAAATCTAATCATAGTTGGTACGGAATATCTATACTTCAAAGTAAGACTGGTTATGATATTATTTTGTTATTTAAAGACATTAATGATGGTTATAATTTTTTTAAGTTAGTGACCAAAGACAATAAACAGCCTTCTTTTTATTGCTTTCTACAGGCTGACAAAACTCATTCATTAAAAATTGACTATAGTAGTAATTCTAACATTGATGATTTTATCATTACACATTTAAAACTGACAATTCAAGACTATCTCCCTTTAAATAAACTCAAAGAAAATTTACAGTTTAGAATTGTAATTGGTACAGAGCAAACTGTTAATGGAATAACCCAAATTTTATCTACAACCTTGACTTGGATACCTAAAACTGTTAAATACATTTCACAACCCGACCAACAAAAACTTCAGAACTTTGACTTAAATTAAAACCTGGCTTATTTCTGTATTCGTCTATTCCAGCAACGTACAGACCAAAATGAGGAGAAAAACTACAGCCAACATTAGGTTTGGTAATATTGGGGCTGACAGAACTCGCCTCAACATTTGCACTCACTTCGTCATTTGTTTCAGCAGACGGAATGCTGTTCATTTTTTTATTCATATTTCAACTTTTAATTATTAATTTTACTTTTGTTTCCAGCTTGACGTTAAAATTCCCCAACAACACCAAGTTTTCTATGATTCAAAAAAGTTTATTTTCTGTTTACTTATTCACAGCATATTGATAGTTGCTCACATACATTCTATCATCTCGTACAACTGCAAATATTCGATGAACCAATTTATTTCTGATAGCATTTATAACACTCATTTTATTCTTGCCTTCTGAAACTTTTCTTAAATAATATTCTTTGATTTCTACATCCCATTGTAAAGCTGCTAATGCACAGAGATGTAGCAACCTTTTTAATTTACGATTAGCAAATGGACTAACACTGGGTTTAAATCGAACACTCGTTCCTGAGGATTTATTAAAAGGAACAACGCCACAATAACAAGCTAGTTGTTTAGCATTTTCAAAAGCAGTAAAACCATGAGTATATACATAAATCGAAACTGCAGTTTGTTTGCCCACTCCTTTTACAGAGCTCATCTTATTAATAGCATGATGAATTTCTTCATCTTTTTCAATGTGTGTATCAATGGCAGCTTCGATATTTTGTAATGAACTCTTTAAACCATTGATTCCTTTTTGTTGTAATTTTTGTAACGCTTTTGCATTTGATGCATCTCCACATGATGCTAATTCATTCAATGGAACAGTCAATTGTTTTAATGAAATTAAAATTCGATCTCGTTGAGCTATTAAATGTCTAAGTTGCTCAATGCTTGTATTCATTGGCTTCCAGAGCTTGGCTTGTTCTTGATATCGATATGCATAGGTAGCAATACTGATAGAAGCTAATTTATCATTTGTACCCCTTTGTAAACCTAAAGTCTTTTTAATTCTCAAGGCCATCTCAACCCAAATGTTGGCTTCATGATGAACTAAGAATTCAATCAATCCATGAATGTAAATTCCAGTGTGTTCCATACATATCAAAACACTATCATCAAGCAATACATCGTGCTCTTTAAGCCATTCTATAAAGGATGTATATCCTTTGGTCGTTTGTTCAAAGAATTGATGTGTGAGAGATGAGCAATTGTTGTTTTGCATTAAAGCGACATCGAATGTTTTCTTGGAAATGTCAATTCCAATAAAAGTTTTAAATTCTTTCATAACTTAGTTTTTAAATAAATAAAAGCCTGAAATTTTTGAACACAATCAAGACCTTAATAATGGGCCATTAACCCTATTTTCTATTTGATGCTTGTTCAAAAAAAACCACATAAGATTTAAACTTGGCATAGGCCTTTATCCTTGCCTTGAACATAATTCGCTTATGTGGTTTCAGGTTTTTTAAAGCTACCTTTATTAACAGAATAATGTGGATTGTAAAAGAAAAAAGTACCAAAAAAGAAAAACTGTAATAGTAGTAGTTTTAATAACTTTATTATAAATCAAAACTAAAGGCCTTTTTCGTTGGCAGCAACTATATGGACACAACGCAAATTGACAAAATAAATAGTTTAAAACTTGTAGCACAAAAGCAACTGCAAGACATAAAAATAATATCAGGAATTAACAGTCTGATTTTATCAGTTTGTCTCATTGACACGTTTGCAGGATTCTATTGCGGTTACAATGGACAAAAAACAGGCAACAGAGACAGATTTTTAAAATTTGTGGATGCTTACTTAATCAACCACAAGTCTTATTTATATGACTTGCGATGTAACATAGTTCACAGTTTTTCCAATACAGTTGCTAATTTTATGTTTGTGGACAACAAAGACTTTACAAATGTTTTCGGTAATGTGGGACAAATTTTAGATTGGAAAATATTTAACATTGACACATTTAAAAGTGATTTAGAAATTGCAATTAATTCATATTTTTCAGAACTTGTGGAGACAAACAATAATGTGTTATTGAATAATTTTAATCTTCGGTTTGACAGTTTAAATATTCTAACAGATGGTGTATTTCCTGCATTGAAAAATCTTAAAGGAGAATATAAACTTAACATAGAAGACTTTGACGAATTGCCAGGAACTGGATTGAAAATAGCATCTTATGCCCCTATAATAATAAAAAAATAACTTCTGCCAACATAAGGTTTGGCATTATTGGGGCTTACGAATATTGCCTCAACATTTGTTCTTTATTGT